>JAJAYH010000026.1 GCA_026786325.1 Alkalinema sp. CAN_BIN05
CATGAATACCCTCCCGTCCAAATCCAGCTTCGACCAATCAGCAGACCTAGACGAGACCGCGCCTAGTCTCAAGACCCTGTTGATAATATTGTTACTGTCGATCGTAATCCTATTCGTCGGAGTATTCCTGGGAAATCGAATCGTCACGATCGTCGGCTCTCTCATCGCCATCATTATGTCGGGCCGCATCTTCTATCCATCGGTCAAATCGAGTCTAACCGAACTCATTTCCCCGAAAGATGGCGGTGTATTGTTGGCTTCACTGGGATTAGGATTTGGGCTAGTGGGACTGTTGCAATCCTTTGGGGCAAGTCGATGGATTTCGTTTCAGTTGGCGGATGCAAATTGGGATGCGATCGGGGCATTGGGCGAAGTATTTGGCGCATTGGGACAAATTTTAATTGCAGTATTAGCTGTATATGTGGCGTGGCGACAATACGTTATTTCAAAAGATTTGACCATTCAACAAAATACAATTACTCAACAGCAAACCATTGATACTTATTTCCAAGGTATTTCTGATTTAGTATTAGATGACGAAGGACTACTCGAAGACTGGCCCCAAGAAAGAGCGATCGCAGAAGGCCGTACAGCCGCAATTTTTAGTAGTGTAGATGCGATCGGGAAAGCCAAGATTCTGCGGTTTCTCTCACGGGCAAAACTATTGTCACCACTCAAACGAGATCAACGATTGGGTCGCCCGATTTTGGATGGAATGGGCGGGTATGCTGAAGATCGCAACAATGGCACTCGGGTCGTTGATTTGGGTGTAATGCTGGCGGGTTCGAGTTTAGAAGATAGTGATTTGCGTTGGGTGGATTTGAGCGAGGCCAATCTAATTCGAGTAAATCTAAGCAATTGTGAACTGGTCAAATCCAATCTGTCGCGATCGATTTTAGTCGGCGCAAATCTAAGCAACTCTGATCTAAACGGAGCACGTCTCTACTACGGCAACCCTGAAACCGCATCACCTCGCAGC
Organism: Alkalinema sp. CAN_BIN05; assembly: GCA_026786325.1. Lineage (GTDB taxonomy): Bacteria > Cyanobacteriota > Cyanobacteriia > Leptolyngbyales > Leptolyngbyaceae > JAAFJU01. The sequence continues at coordinate 980 of JAJAYH010000026.1, forward strand.
CGCACCGAAGCTCCCAATTACCGCACTGGAGAACACACTGGAGCCGTGGTCGAAAATGCTGATTTCACCAATGCTGAAGATATTTCCGAAGAACAACGTTGCTACATTTGCGCATGGGGTGGCGAGAAAACCCGATCGACTGTTCCCGGCGGTTGCCTGGGTATTCCAAACCAGTTAGGACGATAATTTAGAAGCAATAACTTAGAGAAAAAATCAATCTAGAAAAAAGAGTTTGACAGGTTTGTGTTTAAACTGGATCTGACTCTCCCTCAGACGCGCTGCTTCATAGAGTCCGAGGGAGAGTCGCCTCTAACTTTAAGCAATTACTCCCATCCACCTGCAATTTATACTCCACACGATCCATTAAACGATTCAAAATCAGCCATCCATAACCGTGTTCTTGCTTATCTTGGGGAGACGGCGCTTGATAATCCGAGGGATTATACCCCTGTCCTTGATCCCAAATCTCCAGAGATAAATTACGATCGCGCAGTTCTAACTTCAAAATAATTGGAATATTCGGCTGTTCACGGTGAGCATGACAAACCACATTGGAATAGGCTTCCACGAGAGCAAGACGCAATCGTCCCGTTTGACGAGTCCAATCGACTTCATCGCCCAAAGAAACTTTCAGAGTGCTGAATAACCATTCCTCCGCGACGCTTAGAAAGCGCAAGTCACTGGGCAAATGCAATTCGGCTTTCATAGTTAGAGCACCTCCAGAGAAAGGATAGTTTGATCGTCTTCTTGGGCGATGGTTATGTTGCGGATTTCCTGGAGAAGATGCTTCAGGTCAATGCTCTTCCCTTCTTTTCTCAGGAGTTTCCAGAGTCCGGATTGTTGCAACATCATCGTCGGAATATCAGTACCAGGAAGATTTTCCAAGTCTTGCCCGTCTCGCATCGTTGCTTCGGTAATACCGTCACTGGTCAACAGAAACACATCGCCAGAGGCAAGAGTAAGGTCTCCCGTTGGCGCGACCCAATTCGATCGGATGCCGAGGGGAATGCCTCGCGTGGTGGGATATTCCGGCTCCGATAGCTCGGCGCAATTACAGGAATATTTCATGGGATATAAATGCCCTGCATTTGCATACATCATCTGTCCGGTTTCAGGACGGTAACGAGCCAGAATCATAGTAATGAAACAGTTGGTGCTCACTAAATCATCAAACAGAATACGGTTGAGATTCCCCATGACCTCTGAGGGATTCGGGGAAATTTCTTGGCCTAGTTCACGGCGCAGGACCGAAATAGCGCTGGCCATGAAGAGCGCTGCCGGAACCCCTTTCCCCGAGACATCACCCACTGCCAACCACAGATCTCCTTGGGGATGTTGGTACACTTCAAAAAAGTCCCCGCCCACTTCCCGTGCTGGATGACAGCAGGCTTGGACCCGAAGTGTATCGTTAGTGGGCAGGGTTTGGCGGAGGAGGTTGTTTTGGACTTGGCGGGCGACGGAAAGTTCGGCCCGCATTTGTTCGGCTTGCTGTTGAGTTCGCTGGTAGAGTTTAGCTTGAGAAATTGCGATCGCCGCCTGCTCCACCACCATTTCCAATAATTTCACATCTTCCCCAGACCAAGCAGTTTCACCACGACTTAGGGTGAGAATGCCCAATAAACTGCTTTTATAGATACAGGGCAGGACGATACGATCGATCGAATTGGCCAGTGGTTGATCGATCGTATAATCGTTACAGCTAGACGACTTCAGATAGAAGGACTTGACACCAGTATCTATCCATACCGGTTGATAGATAATATTTTGGAATAAGTCTTCCAGGTATGCGTCAATCTTATAAGTACCTGAACTGGTGGACAATGCTGTTTCTTGGGCCGAAATAGGCTGGGTAATTTGAGTCCCACTCTCGACCGGATAGATCATACAGGTGTCGGCATCAAATGCTTTCCGCACAGCCCTCACAAAGGTTTGCAGCATACTGCGATAGTCCAAAGACTCGCGAATAGCGGTGATGACGACGTTAAATAATGATTCGCGACGCAACGATCTGCGTAGTTCATCGGTCCGCTGTTTCAAAACTTGATAGGTCTCGGCGGCTTGCTGAATAACCCTTTGAAGCTGCTGTTGATTCCAGGGTTTAGTGATGTATTTAAATACTTTGCCGGAGTTGATGGCATCGACTAAATCTTTGACATCCGTGTAGGCCGTCAACACAATCCGAATCGTGTCGGGAAAGCGCTCAGCGGAGAGGCTCAGAAATTCAGTACCCAACATTTCAGGCATCCGTTGGTCACAGATAATAATCGCAACTTCACCGTGTTTCTCTAGCAGTTCTAAAGCTGAGATGGCACTTTCCGATCGTAAGACCTGGAAGTCAAGCCGAAAAGTTCGGTAGAGCAGATCTAGGTTATCTGGCTCATCGTCCACAATCAACATTTTCAGTTTTTTAGTCGGGTGGGTATCCATGGGCGACTTCATAAAGCCTATTCCTAGATAGAGTACCCAGAAATGCTGAGGCTAACACCAAATTAATACAGCATTTCCGGCAATAAGGTCAAATCTCTGCCCAGATCATTAAATATGGAATCCTAATCGCCCTGCCAGACTTGGGGTCAATGGCAACAGCACGGTAATCATCAGGAACAAGCTCAATAACCCAAGTGCGGCGCGAGTATCGTCGGGTTCGGTTAGTTCATTCAGGCTTGGGCGTTCTAGATTGCGTTGAAGAAATAAGATGACGATCGCCCAGTACAGCGCCAATGGATTCACCAACGAAACTAGAGTTAAGACAATCAGCGTCGCAGTTGTAGCTCGATTTGCAATTTTACGTCCATAGATAGCTTGGACAATTCGGCCTCCATCCAGACGACCCGCAGGCATTAGGTTAATGGCATTAATTACCAAGCCCAGCCAACCCAGAATAACCATGGGATTGACGTTGACTGTTTCGTTCTGGACGGCGTTGCCCAAGATGACGCGGGCCATTGTTCCCACCAATACCGAGCCTTCAAAAAACTCGGTGGGCACTTTGAATTGACTGGTTTCGTTCGATAGGATTAGTCCAGTGAACAATAAGCCAAAGGATAATAATCCACCCGCTGCTGGGCCTGCGATCGCAATATCAAACAATACATTGCGGCTTTTGAGAATAGATTGAAAATTGGTCAGTGCGCCAAACGCTCCGATTTCCCAAGTGGGCAGAAAAAACGGCAGGCTAAGTTTGACATCATAGCGACGAGCCATGAACCAATGGCCAATTTCATGGGCGACTAATATGGAAATTACGCCTAACCCAATGGGCAATACTTCCCGGTACCTGTTGAGGGATACATAAAAATCAAAGCCTTGCAAGATTCCAGCGGTTTCAAGGCAGGTGGCGATCGTGACAAAAAACAACACGACGGCAAGAAGTTGTTGCGGCAGCGTTAATGGTTTTGGATCGTTGCTGCTGGGGAGAACGACGATCGTGGGCCGAAGATCATTATTTTCGATCAGAAACAAGCGATAACGATCGTTCACTTGTTCGGCGAGTTTGACAGTGAGTTTATCGAAGGTCGAATTCAGTTCACCGCGCAGGTTGCCATTGAACACCACACCATCTTGGAAGGGTAAGGTTTCGGTGGCAAAGAAGGTATCTAGGCCAAAAATCCCACGAATCAATTGCAAATCTTCATCGGGAATCGGAACAATACTATTAGTTTCGACATCAGTGGTTGCAGCGGTCAGCGGGGTTGGACTCTCTGAACTATTTTTTGAACCATTTGCCGATTCTTTCGGAGCATCAACTTCAGCTCGGGCTTTGATCAAGGCTTCGGCACGCTTTGCGAGTTCTTCCGGGGCTATGGTCCGAATTTTGTTGCCAAGCACCACATAGCCTGCGGTTGAGGCCACAAACAGAACCAGCATTCCAGTTAAATCTAGATACATTCCCGCTGAAAACAGTCCAAAAAAGATCACCCATGGCAACAACAGCATGACCGACTGAAGCCAGGTATAGAGTCCTAGCTGTCCATTGGGTCTGGATTTCCAATATCCCCAACCCACAATTCCAATCCCAATTAGCACAATCAAAGCAGTAATCATGAAACCTTTCCCAATCCAATTGGCACGTACTGCCGCAACGTACGACAGTACTTTTATTTTAAATCTCTATGCTGAAATATGGCCCGATCCCCCTAAATCCCCCTTACCAAGGGGGACTAAGAGTTGAATTCTAGAACCATTGCCCTGATTCCCCAAATCTTCCTTAGTAAGGGAGATTTAGACTTGAATTCTAGTTCCCCCTTACTAAGGGGGCTAGGGGGATCGGGTCTGTTGAAACCAACCAAAGGAGCTTTCAACCATCCTCTTAAATAATTAAACGATCGGCTCGATTGTCAGAACAACCCGGAGCGATCGGGTTTCGCCGGGAGCCAAGAACAGCAGATAATTACCCGTATTCATGGCATTACGGGGCGCACTCCACGGCTCTAAGCAATAGAACTCCTTGTCCTTGAGGGTCCAGAAGACGAGAGTAGAATATTCTTTGTCATATTGTAATGTGAGTTTGGTCTGGGCCGCTTGATCCGTCACAATGGCCGTGGTGCCTGTGAGTTCGTCAAAACACCAGTCAATTTCGGCAACAGCGAAGTCAAAACTGTTATTAAATGGTTTTTTAGTTTGAGTTCTTTGATCAACGATCGCAGTCTTAGCCGGAATTTCAAATTGTAATTTTGATTTATCAGCAGCCGGAAAGTAGGGATGAAATCCTGCACTAAAGGGCATGGGCCGATCGCTCAAATTTGTAAATGCAGTGTCGATTACTAAAACATTACCTTTGATTTTGTAGGTATATCTCAAATCAAATTCAAAGGGATATACCACCAATGTTTCAGCCGTGTGACCCAGACTTAAGGTAATGCTTGCATCGTCTTCGGTCCCTGTATCGGTGACGGTCCAGACCATGTTACGAGCAAACCCATGCTGGCCAAGACTGTAGGAAATACCATTTTCGGTGTAGTGGTTATCGGGAAGATTTCCACAAATCGGAAAGAGAATAGGATTGCCACCACGAATCGACATTTTGGGATCTTGATAGCGCTCCCAATCGAGATAAAAAATATTTTTACCTTGATAGATCCATTCAGTCAAAATCCCACCCCGATCGGGCAACACCGCAATAGAACTATCCGCCTCACTATCCTTCAGCCAATAGACAGGCGTTTGATAGGCAGAATTTGCACTTGGGAGTTGGGAGTTGACCTTATACATATACAAAAACCTTTAACGGGACTTGCTGCATTTTACAGGAGAGTACCGGACTCATTTTGCTGATGATGGCGTCTTTTCGGGATTGGCCGCAACTTGAGTGCTATTGGTTTGGGGGGTAGCTTCAGCATAATGCTTTTTCATGGGTTCCAGGCTGGTGCCGGATACCTCGGGAGAAACCACCGCTAAAGGTTCAGGAGCATTTATTATCGTATCTTTAGCCTTCACAATCGGCTTACCCTCTGTGTCGAATTCTTGAGGTAATGCGGTGTGGGGTGTCAATAGTTTCTCACCTTTATTCGGCCCGTTGATGAATGAATCTTGACTCCAAGGATTTTCAGGATCAGGTGTTTTTTCAACCTCAGGTTTAGCATCCGTCTTTACATCCGACTTTGGGTCAGATTTTTCATCAGATTTTGAATCGGGGCTGATATTTTTCGCTGGAACCATCGGATCAGTCGGAGCGATCGTAGAAGTTCCAGCCCCAGCCGTAGGTTTGGCGGGTTCGATCGGGACCACTTGATTAGTCGTGGTATTCAGCGTCATCGTGGCCGTCATGGGCTGTTGGAAAATATCTGAAACCTCGGTAATTTGGCTCAAGATTTGCTGTCCAGATTGACCGTTCACAACGCGGGCCTGATAGCCACGAACTTGAATAGGGAGAAATTCCACACGCATTTGCTGATCTTTCAGCGAAACCTTAAGCGCCGCCGTGTCGTAATCACTGGTCGAATTTCCGCCAAAAATAAAGTTGCCTAATGAATAGACAATTGGACGACCGTTGTAAACCTCAGCGCCCTGAAGCACATGGGCATGATGACCAACTACTAGATCTGCGCCTTGGTCAACCGTAAATCGGGCTAGGTCAATTTGCCAATCGCCAGGATATTTCGCCAGTTCTTCACCCCAATGATAATTAACAACAATCCAATCCACTTGCTTACGAAGGGCTTTAATATCTGCCGCAACCCGATCGTTATGGCGAGGATTTGTCCCAGCGCCTTGGGCCGTTGCAGCATGGAGATCTGCATCGTAATAACCCAGATAAGCAACTTTTTTGCCCTTCACATCCATAATCACCGGACGACGAGCGGCTTTGATATTTTCCCCAGCCCCGATCGATTGAATACCAGCTTTTTGTAAGGTTTGAGTTGTTTCAAGTAGACCTGCGCTTTGGTAATCCATCGCGTGATTGTTGGCCAAATTAACAATGTCGATGCCACCACTTTGCAGAACTTGAACATTCTCAATAGGTGCTTTGAAGTTAAACTTTTTACCCGGAAGCGGCTGGGATGCACTGGTGAAAGGGGCTTCCAGATTCACCATACTGACATCGGCTTGACGAAATTCTTCAAGTTGAGAAAACGCCCATTGATGGTTCTTCCCAACTTTATCGGTATAGGCATCCGTCAACGTCACGTCTCCACCAAACATTAGATTGACCGTTGGGTCGGCGCTTTGGGTTTTGTGCGGGACAATGGCAATAGTTTCAAGAGCAGCCTTAACGGTTCCATTTTCTTGCTTGAAGACTTGAACAATGCCGTTGGATGCCGAGGCTGACGTTTGTTCTGCGGGAGCATCAGCATATCCGAGCCAACAGCCCATCATAAATGCGGCGGCGGATGATCCACTAATCATCATCGATCGTAGGAGTTGAAATTGCTTACGTTTTTGAGTGGCCTGACGCAATGATTTGTTGAGATGCTGGGGCGATCGGGTGACGTTCGATTGTTCTGAATTATGGTCAGCGGCAGCAATTACAGCTTTACGAGCAGGAGAGATAATGCGAACAGACTGTTTCCAAAGAATACTAGGCTTACCAACATAGGACACAACCACATAAGCCCCATCGAGCACATCGGAATTGAGGATCCAAAGTTGATGACAGATAAATCGAGTTAGGCGCTTTTGGAAGGCCGGACTTTTGGCGGAAACTTTGGGTGAAGGGCGCAGGGCAATAGCAATACGAACATAACCGGGACGAACATAGCTCAGTTTTGCCCGCAATTGGTGAGTGGCCAAACGCTGATTAAGCCAAGCATTAAGCGATGGTAAATGACCGCCCTGCGCTAACTCCACCATTGATGCTTCTGATGATAGTTCTGACCGATCGTCCGCTTGATAAACCATGACTCACACTTAACTCTTGAACCGGATTTTGAACCGAAAAACTAATTACCCAAGTCTCTATAAACTTATAGAGGTGAGAGAATGGTACTCCACTTATCCGGGTTTGCAAGAAAAGATCGTAAACCAGTCCACACCCCGGTTTCACTAGACTTCAGCCCGGTAATTATGGGATCAATTATGTTGTCAAAATTCCGGCCAATTTCAGCACAAAACCCGACATGATTCCGTCTGCTGAGATTTCTTGAGGATTGTTTAATAATTCAACGGGCCGATCGGCTTGATAGACCTCAACAACCTGCTGATCGGGATCGATAAACCAGCCCATTTTCAGCCCATTTTCCTGGTATTCCAGCATTTTGGTCTGCAAGTCTGCAATATCGTCCGACGGAGATTTGAGTTCCACCACGAAATCAGGACAGAGCGGCACCCATTTTTTACGTTGCTCTGGAGTTAATGCGTCCCAGCTGGATTGGCAGACCCAAGCCGCATCGGGCGATCGGATTGCGCCATGGGGCAACCGAAATCCTGTAGACGAATCGTAAATATGACCCAATTTTGCTTGACGATTCCACAACCAAAGCTGTCCATTC
>JAJAYH010000027.1 GCA_026786325.1 Alkalinema sp. CAN_BIN05
GATTATGGGCGTGAATGATTTTGTAAGCGATGATTTTGTTGGGCCAAAGTCGCCTTGGTGGGTGCAGTTGGGGCAGTTGATTGCCAATCCGATCGGGTTTTTGACGGATTGTGGGAGGCGGTATGGCGATCGGTTTACGTTGCGAATCTTAGGGCCAAAATCGCCGCCGTTAGTCTTTTTGAGTAATCCTGATGAGATTGGGGCGGTGTTTGGGCCATTGGCAAGCTCGCTGGAATTTGGCAAAGTGACGCAGGTGTTTTTGCCATTGGTGGGGAGTCAGTCATTAATTATGCAGCAGGGCGATCGGCATCAGCGCCAACGACAATTGTTAATGCCTGCATTCCATCGGGAAAGTTTATTGCGTCAAGGTGAATTGATTTGTAGTTTGACCCGAGATCAAATGGCGAATTGGAAACCGGGCGATCGAATCAATATTCGTCAGGAAATGTCTCAAATTTCATTGCGGGTGATTTTGGAAGTTGTGTTTGGATTAGCACCAGGAGTTAGGTATGAAGCCCTGCGATCGCGTCTCGAAAGATTATTAGATCAAATAACTGATCCTTTGTATTCAATTCAATTTTTCCTGCCGCCTTTACAAAAAAACTTAGGCGCTTGGAGTCCTTGGGGACGGTTTCAGTTGCAAATGGAGGAGATTGATCAATTGATTTATGCGGAAATGAATGATAGACGATCGGAATTAGATAGCCTAGAAGAACGTACTGATATTCTATCCATGCTGATGCTAGCGAAAGATACTGATGGCAATTCAATGCCCGATATTGAATTGCGAGATCAATTAATTACACTATTGCTCTTGGGGCATGAAACAACTGCCTCATCGCTTTCTTGGGCATTTTATTGGGTTCATCGAGATCCTATGATTTTGACAAGATTACGATCGGAAATTGCACCCCTACGCCATTCCCCCATTCCCCTTTCAGAACAACCATTATTAACTGCCGTTTGCAAAGAGTCCCTGCGGTTACAGCCCATTGCATTAATTGCGCAACCTCGCCAGGTCAAAGAAACCGTGACTTGGGCCGATCGGACTTATCCAAAAGGTACCGTATTGATTCCGTGTATTCAAACTGCGCACCAACGAGAGGCTACCTATCTCAACCCAAGGCAATTTAATCCCGATCGGTTTATAGAGCGAAAATTCTCACCCTCTGAATTTTTACCCTTTGGCGGTGGTAGCCGAAGTTGTGTTGGAATGGCGCTTTCATTATTTGAAATGAAATTAGTATTAGCAACAGTATTAGACCAATTTCAATTTGAAAGTAATCTCCTCAATGATGTCAAAGCCGATCGGCGAGGCATTACCTTTGTGCCACCAGAATCATTTCGATTAACCATAGTATAGAGACTAATTGCTGTAGAGATTAATTCGGCTTTCACCATTAAATCCATTATACCACCCATAAAACAGTCGTATACCGAACCCTGTAATGCCGGTCGTTTCAAATCCGATCGGCGGTTACTTCACCAATTCCATTCGGTCGCCCTCAATGTCGTAACCCAATCATTCGTCGTACATTAAATACATGGAAAAACAAACCCAGAAGAACGAAACCGACACCCAAAAACAATCAATACTCAAACCATTCTCAATTATTAATTTGCACTTCTAAATTCAGAGAGAATCATTATGTCTATCTCCTTTATCCGTTGGCAACCATGGCAAGAAATGGAAACCGTTCGTCGGCAATTGGATCAATTATTTGAAGAAATGGTTCCACTCACCCGAGATTCATTCAGCACCACTGTCAATCGTGCCGTGAGAGTCCCCGCGATCGAACTCACGGGTACTGAAAATAACCTAATTTTATGTGCAGAATTGCCTGGATTTGAACCCGACGATCTCGACATTCAAGTCACCCGAGACTCAGTTTCAATGCGAGGTATGAAAAAATCCGCGACACGCACAGAACCGATCGAGACAGAACCCTTGGAAACCCGATCGACTGATGAAGTAACTGGTGAAGCGAACACTACCCCAGTAATGCCTCAGATTTATACTTCCGAATTTCGTACTGGGGCATTCCATCGGGTCGTCACTCTGCCTGTGGAGGTCGAGACCGATCAAGTGGTGGCCGTTTTTAAAAATGGTTTGCTGACCTTGACGATGCCAAAACGAGAGGACGATCGGACTCGCAGTGTCAAAGTGTCGCTCTAGACTTATGGGGCAAGTCATCGGGTAAAACTCTCGCTGGAAGCCGAATTCAGCCACTACCGTCATTCTTCGGGCCGGTTTGGGTTCGGTAAATACCCCTTCATCAAACGCACATACCCAGACAACTATATGAGGGTTAGGGGATGTATTGTTAGAGCTTCGCTAATCAGTTAGCACTCCCAACAATCTCCGGTGCGAATTTCCCACGCGACGCACCCATTTTTGAGCTTAGATGACCTCGGCAAGCCCGAAGACATTAAGCAAGTCCCTCTTTCAGATGTAACCAAACAGTATTCAAGGAGTCGAAGTAAGTCTCATGGGAAAAGTAGTTGGAATTGACCTAGGTACCACAAACTCTTGCGTCGCAGTCATGGAAGGCGGAAAGCCAACTGTGATCGCAAATGCAGAAGGTCTTCGCACCACCCCGTCGGTTGTTGGTTTTGCAAAGAATGGCGATCGTCTAGTTGGACAAATCGCTAAGCGCCAAGCGGTAATGAACCCCGAAAACACGTTCTATTCCGTCAAGCGATTCATCGGTCGTCGGTTTGAAGAAATCTCCAAAGAAACCACCGATGTCACCTACAAAGTTGTCAACAGCGGCGGTAACGTCCGTTTAGATTGCACTGCTCAAGGCAAGCAATTCGCACCTGAAGAAATTTCGGCACAGATTCTTCGGAAGCTGAAAGATGACGCAAGCAAATACTTGGGCCAAGAAGTCACCCAAGCGGTCATCACCGTCCCCGCTTACTTCAATGACTCTCAGCGTCAAGCCACGAAAGATGCTGGAAAAATCGCAGGTCTTGAAGTCCTACGGATTATCAATGAACCCACCTCCGCATCGTTGGCGTATGGTTTAGATAAAAAAGCTAACGAAACTATCTTGGTCTTTGACTTAGGTGGCGGTACCTTCGACGTTTCGATTCTTGAAATCGGTGACGGTGTATTTGAAGTCATGTCCACCTCGGGCGACTCTCACCTTGGCGGTGACGACTTTGACAAAAAGATCGTTGACTACATGGCGGAACAGTTCAGAACGGCAGAAGGCATCGATCTTCGTAAAGACAAGCAAGCCTTGCAACGTCTGACCGAAGCGGCTGAAAAAGCAAAGATCGAGCTTTCTAATGTCACTCAATCTGACATCAATCTCCCCTTTATTACGGCTACTCAAGACGGTCCAAAGCATTTGGAACTGACCTTGACCCGTGCGAAGTTTGAAGAATTGGCGGCTGATTTAATCGATCGTTGCCGAATCCCAGTTGAAAAAGCATTGGCTGATGCAAAACTCTCCAAGGATCGGATTGATGAAGTCGTCCTTGTTGGTGGATCCATTCGGATTCCAGCGGTTAAGGAACTCGTCAAAAAGCTCTTGGGCAAAGAACCTAATGAAAGCGTTAACCCTGATGAAGTTGTGGCCTTAGGCGCAGCAATTCAAGGCGGCGTGTTGTCCGGCGAACAAGGAACCGAAGGGCTATTACTGCTCGACGTAACTCCATTGTCCTTGGGGGTTGAGACCCTCGGTGGCGTGATGACCAAGATCATTACCCGCAACACTACTATTCCTACCAAGAAGTCGGAAACCTTCTCTACCGCTGTGGACGGACAATCCAACGTGGAAATCCATGTGCTTCAAGGCGAACGGGAAATGTCCAACGACAACAAGAGCCTCGGCCAATTCCGTCTTGATGGAATCCCAGCCGCTCCTCGTGGTGTACCTCAAGTTGAAGTCACCTTTGACATTGATGCCAACGGGATCTTGAGCGTTACAGCTAAAGACAAGGGTACGGGCAAAGAACAAACCATCAGCATCACGGGTGCTTCGACGCTCGACAAAACCGAAGTCGAGAAGATGGTCCGCGATGCCGAGGTCAACTCGTCTAGCGACAAAGAAAAACGCGATCGGATTGACTTGAAAAACCAAGCTGATTCTCTGGCCTACCAAGCCGAGAAGCAAATGAACGACTTGGGCGACAAGGTGACAGCGGACGATAAGTCCAAAATTGAAGGATTGGTCAAAGAACTGCGCGATGTAATCCAAGCGGAAAACTTCGACGAGATCCCAACCAAAAAGACTGAACTCGAACAAGCTCTTTACCAAATCACCACCAACCTGTACCAACAGGCGGGCGCTGAAGCGGAAGGCGGCGCTGAGGCAGGTGCAACGGGTTCGGCTCCTGATGGTGACGATGTGATTGATGCGGACTTCACTGAAACAAAGTAGTTCTAGAGATCATGTAGATTGATAATTTAAGTGCGCAAGATCCATTAAATCTTGCGCACTTTTTTCATGGGTTTATGCATGGAATTTAGTCATTTTTCAATAATATTCAAATTTATTACGATCGATCGTATAGGGATCGCTCGTGATGACGTACAATATGAGGCTCGTTAAAGTCCGACGATTTCCCCTTTCTTTCTTCTAGGCCATTTCTATGCCGTTACCTATTGTTGCCATTATCGGTCGTCCGAATGTCGGCAAATCGACAATCGTGAACCGTCTGGCACAAGTCCAAGATGCCATTGTCTTCGACGAACCGGGCGTGACCCGCGATCGCACCTACAAACGCGCCTTCTGGCTCGATCGTGAGTTCACGGTTGTGGACACAGGTGGTCTTGTTTTTGATGATGATACAGAGTTTCTACCGATGATTCGGGAGCAGGCGGAGTCGGCATTGGCAGAGTCCTGTGCGGCAATTTTTGTGGTGGACGGGCGGCAAGGGCTGACGATCGCAGATGAGGAAATTGCAAGTTGGCTACGGCTTCAATCGGTGCCCGTGATTTTGGCGGTGAACAAGTGCGAATCTGTGATTCATGGCGAATTGCAGGCATCTGAATTTTGGTCCTTGGGTCTTGGCACTCCCTATGCGATGTCCGGGATTCACGGAAACGGCACGGGCGACATGCTCGATGAAGTGGTGAAGTTTTTCCCCGAGGCCAGCGAGTTTACGGACAATGAAGAAATTCGGGTTGCGATCGTCGGTCGTCCCAACGTCGGTAAGTCCAGTTTGCTCAATGCATTCACGGGCCAAAATCGATCGATTGTATCTGACATCTCCGGCACCACTCGCGACACCATTGACATGCAAGTGGAGCGCGACGGCATTCATTATCGTCTTGTTGACACTGCTGGAATCCGTAAGAAAAAGAATGTGGACTACGGCCCAGAATTCTTCAGCATTAACCGCGCCTTTAAGGCCATCAACCGATCGGATGTGGTGTTGATGGTGTTGGATGCAGAGGACGGCGTGACGGAGCAAGACCAGAAGCTAGCGGGCCGCATTCTGGATGAAGGGCGCGCTTGTGTGGTGGTGGTGAATAAATGGGACATGATCGAGAAGGATTCTAATAC
>JAJAYH010000028.1 GCA_026786325.1 Alkalinema sp. CAN_BIN05
ATCCAGCATCGTTGCAATTCCTCGCTCCATATACGGGCGCATCTTTGGCTGAGTACTTCATGTACCAAGGTAAAGCAACCCTGATTGTTTATGATGATTTGTCGAAACAAGCGCAAGCTTATCGCCAAATGTCACTCTTGCTTCGCCGTCCACCCGGTCGTGTAGCCTATCCTGGAGACGTGTTCTACCTCCACAGCCGTTTGCTCGAACGTGCAGCAAAGCTCAGCGATGCGATGGGCGGCGGTAGTATGACAGCTCTTCCTATTGTTGAAACCCAAGCGGGTGACGTTTCGGCCTACATTCCAACCAACGTGATTTCTATCACCGACGGTCAAATCTTCCTATCGACTGACCTATTTAACTCTGGTCTTCGTCCGGCAGTGAACGCAGGTATTTCCGTATCCCGTGTGGGTTCGGCGGCACAAACCAAGGCGATGAAAAAAGTCGCGGGTAAAGTGAAGCTTGAATTGGCTCAGTTTGCTGAACTCGAAGCTTTTGCACAGTTCGCCTCTGACCTAGACAAGACGACTCAGAACCAACTTGCACGCGGTAAGCGTCTTCGTGAAATTCTGAAACAGTCCCAGTTCAACCCACTCTTGCTTCATGAGCAAGTTGCGGTTATTTACGCTGGAATCAACGGCTACCTGGATGAGATTCCGGCTGAAAAAGTCGTTGACTTCAACATTGGGTTGCGCGAATACCTGAAAACCAGCAAAGCGAAGTATGTCGAAATTGTTCAAGGCAAAAAGGTCTTGGATGACGAAGCAGAAGGCTTGCTGAAGGAAGGTATCACTGAATATACGAAAGCGTTCGCCGCTTAAATTCGGTCGATTTTAGAGTTTAGATTTTGGACTTTGGATTGCAACCGTCTCTCCAAATCCAAAATCCAAAATCGCCAATCCAAAATCAGAGAACTGTTGTCATGCCTAACCTAAAAGCTATTCGCGATCGAATTCAGTCGGTCAAAAACACCAAAAAAATCACAGAAGCGATGCGTCTTGTAGCGGCAGCGAAAGTGCGCCGTGCCCAAGAGCAAGTGACTGCAACCCGTCCATTTGCCGATCGTTTGGCTCAGGTGTTGTTTGGGTTACAATCGCGCATTAAGTTTGAGAATGCTGATTTGCCATTGCTCCAGAAGCGTACCGTTAAGACCGTGGGCTTGTTGGTAATCTCCGGCGATCGGGGTCTTTGTGGTGGCTACAACGCCAACGTTATTAAGAAAGCTGAGCAGCGGATCAAAGAACTTCAAGCCCAAGGGTTAGAAGTCCGTCTGTCGGTCATTGGACGTAAAGCAGTCCAATACTTCCAACGTCGCAACTACATCATGGATGCGAGCTACACCGGACTGGAGCAAATTCCGGTTGCGAGTGAAGCGGCAAATATTGGTGAACAGCTTTTGGCTTCCTTCCTTGGGGAAAAGGTCGATCGCGTTGAAATGATCTTCACGAAGTTTGTCTCGTTGATTGCTTCACGGCCTGCGGTTCAAACTATTTTGCCTTTAGATCCTCAGGGATTAGAAGTCAAAGATGATGAGATTTTTCGTCTGACTATTCGTGGGTCGAACTTTGGAGTCGATCGTCAGAAGGTAACGACCGAAGTTCAGAGCATGTCTCAGGAAATGTTGTTTGAGCAAAATCCAGTCCAAATCTTGGATTCACTCTTGCCTCTTTACCTGAACAATCAACTTCTGCGCTCTCTGCAAGAGTCAGCGGCCAGTGAGTTGGCGGCTCGGATGACAGCGATGAACAATGCTAGCGACAATGCGAAGACCTTAATCGGAACCTTAACTTTGACCTATAACAAAGCTCGTCAAGCTGCAATTACCCAGGAACTACTGGAAGTTGTTGCGGGTGCGAGTGCGTTGGAATAACGATCGCGTTACACCTGTTTAGAAAGGCACGTATGTTATGCGTGTCTTTTTTTGACCCTACTCTTTTGTCACTACTTAAAGCTGAGTGAATCGATGGCAACCACCTATAGTGTTGAAATTCTGCATCAAGGTCAGACTTACAAGATCGATATTCCAGACGATCGTACCGTCTTATCTGCCGCTCATGCCGCTGGAATCGACTTGCCCATTTCCTGTAGCTCTGGCGTTTGTACCACCTGCGCGGCTTACGTTAAGTCTGGCCGTCTAGAGCAGGTTGATAACATAGGTATTAGTCCAGAAGTTCAGGAACAGGGCTATGCGCTCTTGTGTGTGTCCTACCCCCGTGCAGATTCAGTAATCGAAACTGAGAAAGAAGACACGGTATATCAGCTTCAGTTTGGTCAATACCAAAAATAACTGTCTTGCCTGAAAATTCTACAAACTGAAGTTGAGAGACCTTTAACGCTTCTAGGGTCTCTTTTTTATGTTAGATTGACAAAGATCTAAAAACCACACACCTGGAATTTCGGGTGCGATCGGGAGTCCCTGATAATTCGTGCAAGAACGAACCGGAATGACTGCTTCTATGTCTTCTAAAGTGTTTCGCTTTCTAATCGAATCAGCCTGAATCGTACATCTGGGTGGAGGAATAACCCGAAAGGAGAAAATAAATGCCCGTAGTTTCTTTGGCACAAATGTTGGAATCTGGTGTTCACTTTGGTCACCAGACCCGTCGTTGGAACCCTAAGATGAAGCCTTATATCTTTGCGGCCCGCAACGGCGTTCATATCATTGACTTGGTGCAAACCGCTGGGTTGATGGATGAAGCCTTTAATTTTGTCCGTGCTGGATCCGAGCAAGGTAAAAAATACCTGTTCGTTGGAACCAAGCGTCAAGCCGCAGGCATCATTGCTCAAGAAGCCGCTCGTTGTGGTGCTTATTATGTGAACCAGCGCTGGCTCGGCGGAATGCTGACCAACTGGGCCACGATTAAAACCCGCGTCGATCGCCTTAAAGAGCTAGAGCGCTTAGAAGAAAGCGGTGCGCTGGATATGCGTCCTAAAAAGGAAGCAGCGGTATTGCGTCGTGAATTGGAAAAGCTTCAGAAATATCTGGGCGGAATCAAGCACATGCGCAAGATTCCTGATGTGGTGATCATGGTGGATCAGCGTCGTGAATACAACGCCGTTCAAGAATGCCAGAAGCTTCACATCCCGATCGTTGCTTTGCTGGATACCAACTGCGATCCTGATGCTGTTGATGTGCCCATTCCTGCAAACGATGATGCGATTCGCTCCATCAAATTGATTGTAGGCCGTTTGGCTGACGCAATCTACGAAGGTCGTCACGGTGAAGTTGCACCGGAAGAAGGCTACGAAGATTACGATGGCGCAGACTACGAAGATGAAGACGAAGAGGCTCAACAGCAACAAGCGGCGACTACCGAAGGCTAAGACCCTTCATTTTAGCTGGAGTTGAATGGTCGATATAAAATCGGAATCGTAAGCCTCCCGACACTAGATTTTTTGAATTAGAACTAGTCTTGGGAGGTTCTATTATTCATTTACATATCGATCGTTGAGAATAGAAATTAAATCCCTGCCGTTTGGTGGGTTTAGAAAGCAGAAACTAGGATTTTAGAATCATGGCAGATATTACCGCAAAGGCAGTGCAAGAACTGCGGCGTAAGACGGGCGCAGGGATGATGGATTGCAAACGTGCACTCCAAGAAAATGATGGTGACATGGAGCAATCTGAGATTTGGCTTCGTCAAAAGAACATGATCGCTGCTGGTAAAAAAGCCGATCGTGTTGCCGCTGAAGGTTTAGTTGGCCAATACATTCACACGGGTGGACGGATTGGGGTCTTGGTGGAAGTGAACTGCCAAACTGACTTTGTTGCTCGTAATGATGCATTCAAAGAGTTGGTCAACAACATTGCTATGCAAATCGCAGCCTGCCCAACCGTGCAATATGTTCGTTTGGCAGATATTCCTGCGGACTTGGTGGAGCGAGAAAAGGCGATCGAAATGGGCAAGGACGACTTGGCCAGCAAGCCCGACGCTATGAAAGAAAAAATTGTCTTAGGTCGCATCGACAAGCGCCTGAAAGAGCTGTGTCTTTTGGATCAGCCTTACATTAAAGACCAAAATATTACAGTTGGTGGCTTAGTCACACAACAAGTAGTTGCCTTGGGCGAAAACATCCAAATCCGTCGCTTTTCCAGGTTTGTCTTGGGTGAGGGCATTGAAGTTGAAGAGACTGATTTTGCAGCAGAAGTTGCAGCTCAGATCGCTGGGAACGCATAGAGTTTAATACTTAAATTTCAGGTTTAACCCTGCGAACTATTGTGTTGTGATGCTAGGAAATGGAGGACTAATTGAGTTTAGTTCTCCATTTTTTATGGATAAATTTTATGGATAGGCTTCGAGTAATTCAGGTTCGTCTAAACCTCGCAAAAGACGGATTTGGGCGATCGCAAAAATGCTGGGAATAATCCGGGCGTAGTTAGTCGAAATCGATCGCCAGCCTAAATCTGCCAAGAACCACGTCCACATCGCAGGCCCAAGAACGGCAAAAATACTACGGGTTGCGCCATAACGAGCCGTCGCGATCGCCATGCCTTGTTGAGCGAGTTTTGCAGTGAAGTGTTTTTGAATCAGGCTTCCGGCAGTGAGAGCAGACTGAGTCACTTGAAGTCGGGCATAATGCAACGCGAACTGTCTGGCGATCAGTTGCAGTAGGAGCGGCTTAATGACTGAACTGACTGCGATCGCGCTGCCACCCTTTAGCATCAGGCTCATGGGATCGCGTTGCAGTGTGTTGGGTAACTGGTTCCAGAGTTTTGTGTGGGTAAGCGATCGTTC
>JAJAYH010000029.1 GCA_026786325.1 Alkalinema sp. CAN_BIN05
CCCGAAGTTGCAGAACTCTATCTCGAAGGCTATTGGGATGGGACAGAAGCGCCGCTGGGGATTATGGCGATCGAATGGTGCGATCGGTTGCCTTATTTGCCCGATCGATACCTTAGCCTCACGCTTACTCATACTGAAACTGGTCGTGATTTAAGTTGGAATGCGATCAAAGATTCTCAGGAAATTATTTAGAATCAAATACTCTGCGTCTTTCGTTTTCGTTCTCCGATCGCAACCGGACGATCGATGCTCTTGGGTAAATATTCTCCCGCACTGTATTGGTCTAAATGTTGAAAAATTGCGATCGATGGTGTGACTCGGCAGGTGAAGAACTCCACCACGGCCCGACCTTCCGGAAAAACTCTGACTTTGGGAGATAAATCTTTCACTTCCGTCCGCCACTGCCATTGGAGTTGTTGCGGGACACTATTAATTAATGTATGTTTGCCCCAAATTCCCCGTTTTCCCAGTGCCCCAAACTCTTGTAATTCGCGACGTAGTAATGAAGCATAAACATAGGAACTCGCACTGTTATTCCCTTCGATCGCTAAACTAATATCCTCTAAACAGCCCAATGGTTTCGGAGGTTCTTGTTCAGTCCCGGCGTTAGAGAGCGCTTTTTCTAGATTGGCGGTGGTGCTCATGGCTTCTGGAATAGCCCAAGTTTTGCCAACCCCTTCCTCACCTTGACGGTACAGATAGGTTGCTAAGCGGTAGCCCGATCGTAGTTGTAATCCTGGTAGTTTCATGAATGTGACACCGGGATCCATCACGCTGACGTACCACTCTCCGCGATTATTGGGCTTGGGGACTCCTTGATCCATTCCCCCACCTATTCTAAATAAATCGCCTAATCCAGCCAATGAGTCAGGTTCCGCAATTGGTGTTGGATCCGCTAAGGCTGCTGTAAGGGGACAATTTTCAGATTCTGGTAGTACTAAAAGGGTCTTAAGATACTGCCGAACTTTTTGTAAGGTGTCGAGGGGAATGCGTTGGGTTAGACATTGGTTAGACATTGGGCGCGGTATTCATGCCAGAAAGACTCCTTATAATATGCCCAGATTCCTCGGTCAAAACTCCAGCTTATTCAGCCATTTCTTCAACGGGTTCACTTGAATCATCTTCCGGTTCGATGATTTCGGCCAATGATGGAATTAACCGAGACAATTCCAAATCCGACAATGAATCGACGGCCCAACTTGCTGTCCGTTGCATCATGTGAAATGGGTAGCGATGGGCCACGCCGACTACGGCAATTCCTGCGGCTTTTGCGGCTCGAATGCCTGGAAACGAGTCTTCGATGGCGAGAAAATTTTCTAGTATTAAATCTAATTCTGGAAACATTTCTTGCATTAGTTTAATGCCTAACAAATAGCCTTCGGGTTCAGGTTTACTAGCGATGACATCATCGGCGGCCACTATAAAATAAAACGCATCCGTTAAGCCCGATCGCTCTAATACCAAGGTGATTTCCGATCGTAATGCGCCGCTAACAATCCCTAATTTACAACCTGCATTCCGAAGGGTTTCGATGGATTCAAGCACGCCGTCATAAATAGGTAATGATTCTATTTGGTTGATTTCGCGTTCATAGGCCAAGGCTTTGCGTTGAATCATGCCATCAAGGGCGGCGGCGGTGATGATGCGTTCTCGTAAATTACAGGCATCAATCAGGGCTGAACGATCGGTTCGTCCGGGGCAAAACTGATGTATTTCCTCCGGAGTGACGCGAAGATTTTCGTCTAAAAGGACTTCGATTAAGAGTTTTTCGTGCAGCCATTCGTCATTAATAATGACCCCATTAAAATTAAAAAGTACAGCTTTAAGCATGATAATTTCATCAAGTTCTTTTCTGAAGATGAGCTTACCACGAGAGCCTATCAGCCCATGCAGGGTTCGTCCATCGCCTCGACATCAGCAAATAAAGGTTCTTCAGGATTTTGCGATCGAACTCCTTTGACCCCGCGAGTAATTTGGTGAACTAGCCAATGATCTAGGCTTTGTACAGCTCCAAATCCTGCGGCACCCAACCATGCGTCTAGACTACATTGGGCATAGTCTCGAATGAATGGTTCTTCAAAAATATCGGCCAATAATGGAGCCTGTCGCAAGACTTTTTGATTCCCATCTAAAATCAATACTTCGCCGCCGACGCGCAAGAGTCGATAGGCTTCAGCTAATACAGATTCGGCAATTCCCGGCGGCATTTCATGGAGCAATAGCGCGATCGTAATCAAATCAAATGAGGCGCTTTGCAATCCTGTAGATTCTGCTTTTCCATGTCTCCAATGAATGTTATAGCATTCGGCTTCGGCTTTCAATTCTGCGATCGTTAGCATATAAGGCGATAGATCTAAGCCAACAACTTCAGCGTCTAAGAATGCATTTTTTAACATTATTGTTAGCGTTCCAGTTCCGCATCCTAAATCTAGAATTCGTTCAGGGAATCCTTGCACTGAATCAATTAAGCCTTGACGAACCCAAGTCTCATTAGGCGGTAAGGCATATTGAGTAATGGGATCGTAGGATAGGGCAGCGTCTTTACAAAGATAGCCTTTTTCGATGCCATGAAAGGCCGATCGTTCGTAGTAGTGAGGATAGATGACTTGCGGGTTAGTTAAACGATGGAGGTTGGCTTCCCAGTCAATCTGATGATCGAGCTGGCGTAAACTTTCTTTATTGATTAGAAAATTCTCCACCACAGGAGCTAAAAACCGTCCGTAGAGACTCTCACTTCTTGCGCCCATGCTGCCGTCATCTCCGGTTAAATTAACGATCGGTGAAATTGAATCAATTACTTCTGAGTGTAACGCGAGATTTTTCAATTGCCCGGTTTAATCGATCGAGCTAATCTATCGAGCCGATCGGTACCACTGTTTTAGGCGGTCTGGCGAAATACCCAAGTAATATCCCAAAATCATAATTTGATTAATAATTGTTGTTTTAAAAATACCTTGTTGTTCCCAGCGTCTCGCTGATGTAGTCACGGCTGCTGGAACAATAGTAATTCTTCCGTGTTTTAAAAGCGATCGTACAAATACAAAATCTTCCATAATTGGCAATTGAGGAAATCCTCCTAATTCATGAAATGTACTGGCCTTTAAAAATAAAGCTTGATCACCATAGGGTAAATTAAAGAATTTCGATCGTACTTTCACGCCCCATTCAACCCATCGTAAAGCCGGACGATCGCCATTGATTTTTAAATTGAATGCTCCGGCGATCGGAAGATCCCCCCTAGCCCCCCTTGGTAAGGGGGGGACATGAGTTTTATAGAATAAACGGGATTTGAAATTACATTTCTCACCTACAGTCCCCCTTATTCTCATAATCCCCCTTACCAAGGGGGATTTAGGGGGATCGACCCACCATTTAACCCACCGATCGAACCCCATCGGCACCACTGTATCCCCATGTAAAAACATCAAAATGTCCCCCGTCGCAACCGCCGCCCCAGCGTTCATTTGATACGATCGACCATTCCTACACAGCACAACCTGAATCCCAAATGCTGTAGCAATTTCAACGGTATTATCAACACTGCCACCATCAACTACGATAATCTCAACAGGATTGCTAACGGCGTCAAAAATAGATTGCAAAGTATTCGCTAAATAAACAGATTCATTCAATGTCGGAATCACGATAGAAATCACTACTCTGCCACCAAAATATCAGCTAACCAAATATCAGCATTTAAATACTGCAAATCTTCAGGCCGATCGATGTCTGGCAAGATTTCCAATAATTCATAGCTTAAATCCAAATCGTTCACAATAGCCAATGAATCCTGTAACACTGAAGCTGTACTCCATGCAATAGTTGAGAACAATTCTAGAACCTGTTTTAGTAAACCAATTAAATAGTATCCACCATCAACGGCTGGACCAAATACCACATCTTTTTTGTTCAAGGCTGAAAAAGCTCGATCGATCAACGCTGTATCGATCGCTGGACAATCTGTTCCAATCATTACAATCCGATCGCAGCCCTGATCAAATCCAGATTGAAATGCCTGTTTCATACGATCGCCTAAATCACCATCACTTTGAGTAACATACTTAAAATTACCCAGCCAATTATGCATTAAATTTGGGTCTCCACCAGAATAATGGATCTCAGGATTGAATGATCCAACAGTCTTTGCGGTATGAATTCCTAGTCTACGATGGAGTTTCGCCGCCCCACCCGCCCCCAGAGCCGGAATTAAACGTGTTTTTGTTTGTCCTGGTTCTGGGTACTTTGTCATTACAATCAATCGGTTCATTGTTAATTACATCCTTAACAACAAGCCTGAGGTTCGATCGTCACTCGATAATCTAACCCCTTTGTTTGCCGTACATCCCGAAAACTATCGAAATTACAACTAAACGCATTCGCATCTGCATTCGGCACACTTGCATACGGCTCAATCCCAATCACGGCATCACCATAGGGACCATTTGGATCAGTATATAACCCAAACGTTTTCGCACAAACCGCCATTCTCGCCCCGCGCACTAAAGTATGTCCATCATCATCCTGGACCGACTTCCACGGACCCTTATAAATCACCGCCTGATGATGCTCCAAACACTCTCCCTGCTTACCTTTGTATGCTCTTACCGTAAGCGATCGAAACTCCACACCATCAATTACCTGCCAAGGCTCCTCTTGACGCATCAAAATTTCAATTCCATGGAATCCAGCATTTTCAAACATTTCTAAAAATTCGGTTTCTAAAAATGCCCCCGAAATACAACCACTCCAAAGATCCGGATCATCCATAATCG
>JAJAYH010000030.1 GCA_026786325.1 Alkalinema sp. CAN_BIN05
CCCTTGTCCTGGGTTTCATAGAACTGATGGTCGATTTCATGAAACCGCTTAGCAAAAGCCGCATCAAAGAGTTGCACGACATCATGATGGGGATCGCCCTGATTCCCTTTCAGCGAGAAAATATAGTTTCCCCGACTTCCAAGATTACGTTCTCGTTAAGCAAACCCAAATCTCTGTCGAATAGTTCTGACTCAACCGCTCAGGACTACGCCGCCAAAGCTTGAAGAAAGAACTTACGATATAAATCACAACTGGGAATCAACTGCTGATTTTCTACCGACACCAATCCTTGACTCTGAAGCTTAAAGGCGATCAACGGCTCCACATACTTGATGACTTCGCCCTTAACGATCGCCTGCATGATGGGAATAGATTCAGGAGCTTGACGCAAGTCTGAAAGTTTTTGGCGCAGGTGACTTGTGTAAATACCATTTGGTGAAATTGCACTTTCAAACAATTGATCAATGGTCACTTCCGGTAAACTCAACTGATACAGTCCCCAATGAATCAGAAATGGATTGCTGCCCACGAGCTTCGACATTTCTTCCGCAATTTGGTCAGGGTCAGGGAGGGTATAGCGCTTAGCCAACTCTTGGACCTGCGACAATCCAAAACCAGGCAAATCAATTAACACACCTGCATTAAACGGTGACTGCGTTAAGTTCATCGGTGCATACACATCCGTGGCATACACCAATACCAACCGAAGCTGCTGCCACAGTTCACTATGCCGATCGCCATACCGTCCTTTTTCGTGCCATGTCCGTAGCATTCCAAAAAAGTCCGCTGCAATATGATCATGGCCAAATACCACATCCACATCATCCAACACCACCACTAAGGGTATTTTCATTTGCGGTAAAATGTAATTCTCAAAATAGTGGGTGCAATTGTAGCTCACCCCAAATAAACTATCCCAATGCTCATTGAGTTTGTTCTCAAGCCCCAAACTCCGGGCCACAACTGCACAAAACCATTTCAAAAAGCGACCCAAATCCTGCATCACCTCTCCATCCACAAGACGCAGATTAATCATCACCGTCGTCACGGACTGCGATCGCACATCCTGCAACACCTTGGCCACCAACGAACTCTTGCCCGACTGCCGAGGAGCCTTCAGCCGCACCAAACCGCCAGACTGATGCAAAATGGCATCCTGAAAAACCGCCTCAACCGGAGATCTGGATATATAAAATGGTGAATCCAACGCCAACTGACCACTGGGAGGCAATACCAAACGACCACTCACAGAACCTTCCGAATCCGTGTAGTCCTCTGGATTCAATACTAATTCAAAGGCTCGGAAATAACATTCTAAAGTCTGCTGGTCTACCACTATCTTCCGTCCACGCACCCGCGCCAACGTATTCGCACTCAAACCCGTCCGATCGCTCAAATCCTGAAGCGTCAACAACTTACTATCATTGTGTTGATTGACATATCGCATTTCTGCGGCCTGGAGCCGTTGCCAGCCCTTTTTACTTAGAAGAATGCCACGCTTACGTTTCGCTATTTGAGTTTTCTGAGACATTAGTATAGATAACAACATTAATTTTGATTCGCGGAAAATTTATTCAGATAAACGTTGATATAAAAAGACATAATAATAATTGATAGTATCATAATCAGATGGTGAGACCCCCTATTTCAGGACAAGGGTTGATTTACCTGGGAAGTATAAAATTTATTAACGGCATGAATTCTTGAACACGTAAGAAGATAACAGAGGAAATGTAGTATTTAATGTCATATTTGCATCTTTAGTCTACATTTTGGCATCGATCGGGCTTAATCTGGCTAACCACGTTTTTTTGATTTCCAGGTTCCGCCATAGCAATAGTGATTATTATTTTCTGAAAGCCGATCGCAACATTTTTGACACACAAAGATCCATTGTTTTGACGCATCATGCTGTACTCGAAATAAGCATGAAAAGATATCCTGGCACCGATCGCAATTCTTTTCCCGTTGCCGAACCATATCAGTCACTTTCGTTACTCGTAATTAAATAAAGTTAGCTTAAACTTAATGAACAAGGTTCAGCAAGGTGAGGCAGAGACTTAGGTCGGCTATAACCCACACCTATTCCTCCTCTTTAATTGAAGTCCATAACCCTAATTAGATTTCACAGCTATCACTTTAGGCTACGGCCAACTCGGCAACATCTGAGAAACATGCTCCAAAGGATTAGCCTGGGTAAGGAAAATATCCGTATTTTTTGCACTCATCGGCTTTGAGAACAAATAACCTTGGCCATATTCACATTTCAACATCTTTAACTGAGCCAATTGCTTAGTCGTTTCCACACCTTCCGCAATCACATCCATACCTAAATTCCAGGCAAGATTAATGATAGTTCTGACCAGTTCCAACTTCTCACCATCGGTATCCACACGACTGATGAATGATTGATCAATTTTTAAGATATCCATCGGAAAACGATAGAGATAACCTAGTGAAGAATACCCGGTGCCGAAGTCATCCACCGAAAGCTGAATGCCCATTGACTTTAACTGAAGCAGCATATCCATTGCCGACTCAGTATTCTCCATAATGGCCGTCTCGGTAATTTCCAACTTCAAGCAAGCCGGACTCAACCCCGTCTCCTTCAAAACATCCCGCAGTAGCTCAATGGTCCCGCGCTGAGAGAATTGACGACTCGACAAATTCACACTCATGCTTAAACGACGATGCTGAGGATAAAGACGCTGCCACTCACTGATCTGACGACAAGCCTCCCATAGAATCAACTGCCCCATGGGCACAATCAATCCTGTTTCCTCTGCGATCGGAATAAAATCTCCCGGCGAAATTATCCCGCGTTCTGGGTGCATCCATCGGACCAACGCTTCAAACCCCGCCAAACGTCCGGTTGTTAAAGAGACGATCGGCTGATAATAAACAACAAACTCCTCACGCTCGACAGCACGACGAAGATCATTTTCAAGCTGCATTTGGAGCATCGCTTGATCGTGCATCTCTGTATCAAAGACTTCATGACAGGCTTTCCCCAATGCCTTCGCTCGATACATCGCAATATCGGCCCCGCGTAACAGATCTTCCGTACATTTAAAATCCGTACTGCTCAGGGTAATTCCAATACTCACCGTCGTGAAAATCTCATGACCATCAAGATTAAAAGGATGGGACAATTCAAGATGAATGCGCTCCGCAATTTGATGGGTTGACGACTCATCCTGAATATTATCTAGCAGAATTGTAAATTCATCCCCCCCAAAACGGGCCACCAAATCCGATCGTTTTACACAAGATTCGAGCCGACGTGCGATCGCAATCAAAAGCTGATCACCAATCAAATGACCCAAACTATCATTGATCACTTTAAATCGATCGAGATCTAGAAACAAAACCGCAAACAGATTATTTTCCTGCTCTCGACTGCGGGTGATCACCTGTGTTAGTCGCTCTGTAAACAACAAGCGATTTGGCAACCCCGTCAACGGATCATGAAATGCATTACGTCGAAGTTGCTCTTCCACCTCTTTCCGTTCTGTGACTTCCCGCATGACCGACACGAAATGAGTCACCTGTCCATGCTCGTTGCGGATGGGCACAGTATTAATATCGGCCCAGAAATAACTCTGGTCTTGATGGTGGAAAATTAATTCTGCTTTGGCCGACTCATGGTTTTTAAGGGCAATACGAATCCGATCGAGTTCTTCAAGATCGGTCTTTGGCCCAACTAACAGCTCAGCCGATCGACCAATCACATCAGCCGCCGCATACCCTGTTACTTTTACAAATGCCTCATTAATATAAATAATCCGAAGTTCCAGCGGATCAATATCGTCTTCCACTTGAGAAATCATCACCATCTCATTGGCATTGACCACAACCGATTCCAAAAGCCGGAGATATTCCTCAAGCCATTTGCGCTCTGTAATATCTGTCACAGTAATCAAAGTTGCGATCGGATTGCGATCATCATCATGAAGCGGGGTTGAATTCACCTCAGCCCAAAATTGACGGCCATCTTGGCGACGCAATTGACATTCACGCCATTCACAAGAGCCGGAGGGCATGGCGACATCTGTCGAAGAGCCAAAGAACGACCATCCTTCAATCAAAGAAAGAAAGTTACAGGCTGGAAGTCCAATCATCTCAGAGGCAGAACATCCCACCAGCTTGGCTAAACGAGAATTTACATGAAGAACACGATCGTGCAAATCGGTCACAATCACACCATCATTTAAATTCTCAATAACTGTTCTGAGAATGAAGTCATTCTCAACAGGATTATGTTTAGACACGATCTGCGGGTCACTTTTCCACTGCTCGACCGATCTCAACTCGACTGATGGCTGAGTCACAATGTCCAGACTTTTACTCGCCACAACATCTCAACCCGCTTTTATGCTAATGAAGTCAGTGAATGAAAAAAAATTACCGAATCAATATCGCCAACTAAAAAGGTTTACTAAAAACAGTGGGGGGGACATTTGTGGGTTTGCTATAGTACACACATTAATAACTATAGTTCATAGCTTTAATCTGAGAAATAAATTCTCAAACAAAAAATATTTATCGAACATCTACGATGATGCCATATTCCACAATCCTGCACTTATCGATCAACACAAATAATCGCTAGAAGCCAAAGATTTAGAGTTTTCACAAAAAAACTTTAGAGTGACGCATTCCATACCTAGTAGGGTCTTAGTCGTGCATTTCTGAAAACCTATGGACTAGGCAGGTTCCGATGGGAAACCCGATCGCAAGCGATGAATAAACTTAATCAATGAATGGGCGATCGCCGTTGGATTATTTTGCGGGAGACCATGGCCTGCCTCAGGAATGACCATCAACTCAGCACCTGTGATTAGTTCCGCATAGGTCTCACAGTGCCAAGCGGGAATAGTGTCGTCAACCTCTGCGGCCAAAATAAGAGTCGGCGTAATAATGACAGAAATGTATTCTTCAACGGTATCGATCGCATCTTCTGGTCTAAGGCGATCGACCAAAAACGATCGGGCCGCAGGTTGACGATTGAGTTCACGACGCGCCCAACAGATCAGTTCTAGCGTTTTTGTCTGACGAAAAAGCATCGCTACAGGCTTCAGGCACCAAAGCAACGCATCAACAACGGGCGTTTGCCACAGTACCGGACGCATCCAGTTATATCGTCCACAGAATGAATCATCCCGGATGCCCGCTGGAGCCACTAGACATAAGGCGCTGACCTGATCTGGATAGGCAATGGTGTAAGCGGCAGACACCCAACCACCGAAGGAGTGACCAACCAAGATACAAGATTCCAAGCCCAATTGCTGTAAAACGGCTCGCAAAAATGCCACTTCCTGGGCCACAGTGTAAGCGACGGGAGGCTTGGACGATGCCCCAAAACCAAGCAAATCTAATGCAATCAGATCGATCGCACTGCCATTATCTAAGCCATTATCTAAGGCGACCATCTGCGAGATCTCTGCCATCACGCCTTGCCAATTTGCACTGTCTCCGAGGAAGCCGTGCAACAAAACAACAGGTGTTCCTTGATACCCCGATCGTCGATACGCCGCCTGCTGGGCTTGGGGAATCTCTGCAATGCCTTGTAATGTGACTTCAATAAACTGCAATGGAAATTGTAATTGAGATTTCCCTTGATCAGATGAAGATGAAGTGTGAAGATCTGATAGATTTGATTGGGGCATATTGGGTATTCTGTTAAGTGAAAATAAAGTTTTTCAAGAGAATTTCTCAGACCAGATAGTTACTTTCCATACTGGAAATATTTCGTAGACATACGGACTGGGTGATTTACTATTTTTTGCAGTTCAGTGATTTGAGCGCGGAGAGAAACCAAAATGTCAATTAAGAGTGCTGCCCGTTTTTTATCTGCTGCATCTCGCAGTCAAGAGATACGCGATCGATTCCAATCGGTTCAATCGCCAGAGCATTTCCTTTGTATATCCCAAGAAATGGGATACACCTTTACGACCGCAGAGCTTAAAAAAATTATCACCCTAAAAAGCCGAAACATTGAAGTTCGCCGCACCACAGGAGTCTGGCGTTGGTTACGGGAGGTCAATTGGGTTGAGCGCCGTCATTAATCCCGGCTGATTAATCCTGATGGCTCCACCCCAAACAATCGTACTTAACCGTTGGCTGCTGCGATCGTTTGGGCTTCTACCGCTTTCCGCAATCGATCGAC
>JAJAYH010000031.1 GCA_026786325.1 Alkalinema sp. CAN_BIN05
AAGTCGGGCGGTGCGGACTATATCAAGTCGTTGGCATCATCGGGCAAAAAATTTAAAGTGGCCTATACCTTTCCTAAGGTAAATCAAGATTTTTGGTTGCGCTATTGGTTAGCGGCCAATGGGGTTGATCCAAATAAGGATGTGGATTTGTTGGCGGTTCCAGCTTCGCAAACGGTAGCGAATATGAGAACGGAAACCATGGATGGCTTTAGTACGGGCGATCCCTGGCCGAGCCGAATTGTAAAGGACAAAATTGGGTTCTTGGCGATGTTGACGGCGGAACTTTGGGAGGCGCATCCGGAAGAATATCTGTCGGTCCGGCGTGAATGGGTGGAGCAGCATCCGAAGGCGACGAAGGCATTGTTGAAGGCGGTGATGGAGGCCCAAATCTGGTGTGATGATCCGGCAAATCGTGAGGAAATGGTTCAGATTTTGTCGCAGCGTAAATACTTCAATGTGCCGACGGACTTTTTGCGTGGTGCCTATGAGGGG
Source organism: Alkalinema sp. CAN_BIN05 (assembly GCA_026786325.1). Lineage (GTDB taxonomy): Bacteria > Cyanobacteriota > Cyanobacteriia > Leptolyngbyales > Leptolyngbyaceae > JAAFJU01. The sequence continues at coordinate 493 of JAJAYH010000031.1, forward strand.
ACTTATATGATGGGTGATTCGCTGATACCTGTGACAAGTGAGAAGACTAAGATTCGCTATTGGAAAGATTCAAAAGGTAGTGTTTCTTATCCCTATCAAAGTCACGATAAATGGTTCTTGACAGAGACGGTTCGTTGGGGTTTTCAACCTTCAGGATTGTTAACTGAAGCCGATCGGATTGTCACTCAAGTGAGTGGTGAAAAATATTGGCGTGAAGCAGCGACTGAGTTGACTTCCATGACCCAGAAAATCACTGTACAAGATATTCCGACGACTCTTACACGCGGAATTGAGACGTTCTTTGATGGGGCGACGTTTGATTCAACTAAGCCGCAAGCCTATCTTGATAGTTTGAGGATCAAGTCGATTAAGGCTTAGTTAAAACTTTCATCTTTTTCTTTTAATCTATTTAGAGGTTCGTCATGTCAACAAGTTTGCCGCCTAAAGGTACGATGATCGCTGGAGTTAATGTTACGAAGTTAATGAGTGATCTTGCACCGCCTACGATCGCAATCACTATTTTTTTAGTGGTTTGGGAAGCGCTCTCTCAGTCTGGTATGACGTTATTGCCTGGTCCGAGTAGCTTGTTTACAAATGAAAGAACAAGAACATTAATCTTTTATCCATTCTACGATCGGGGTGGAATTGATAAGGGAATGTTTTGGCAGACGCTAGCCAGTTTACAGCGGGTTGCGATTAGTTATACGTTAGCGGCGATCGTTGGGATCGGTACTGGAATTGCGATCGGAACAACTCCAGTATTGGCTAAAGCATTAGATCCGTTATTCTTGTTCCTCAGAACTGTGCCACCTTTGGCTTGGGTTCCGATTTCATTGGCTGCGTTGAATAAGAATGAACCAGCAGCTTTGTTTGTAATTTTTATTACGGCAGTTTGGCCAATTTTAATTAATACGGCTGTAGGGGTTCGTGAGATTCCAGAAGACTACAATAATGTTGCAAAAGTGATTCAGGTATCTAAGCAGAAGTATTTTTTCAAAATCTTACTTCCATCCGCACTTCCTTATATTTTCACGGGTCTTCGAGTCGCAATTAGTTTGTCTTGGTTGGCGATTATTGCAGCAGAAATCGTGATGTCTGGGATTGTGGGAATTGGGTTCTTTATCTGGGAAGCGTATCAAAATAATTACATTAGTGAGGTTATTTTGGCACTGCTTTATATCGGGATGGTTGGATTGTTACTGGATAAGTTTATGGAATGGTTACAACATCGGATTATGAAGGGTCAGTAATTTAGTTGGATTCGATCCCCCTAATCCCCTTAATAAGGGGGGATTAGGAGATAGGGGGACCGGATTTTAAGAAGAAGATATTTGGTTTCGATCGCACATCAACCTCACCTAAAAGCATCATGTCTAACGAATTTATCAAAATTGAAAATGCAGAAAAGACGTTTCCACTCGGTGGTGGGAAGGAATACAATGCACTTAAAGGTATTAATTTAACAATCCGTGAAGGCGAATTTGTTTCGTTGATTGGACATTCGGGTTGTGGAAAATCAACGCTTTTGAATATGATCGCGGGGCTGGATTTGGCTACTGGCGGAATGGTTCAACTAGAAGGCTTGATGGTGTCTGGACCTGGACCCGATCGGATGGTGGTTTTTCAAAACTATTCACTTTTGCCTTGGTTAACTGTTCGCGATAATGTGGCGCTTGCGGTTGATGAAGTGTTAACTGAAAAGTCGGCTGAAGAACGCAAAGAAATCGTTGAACGTTATGTCAAAATGGTGGGTTTGATTACTTCTATTGATAAGTTGCCGACGGAAATTTCGGGTGGGATGCGTCAACGGGTGGCGATCGCACGGGCTTTAGCGACTGAGCCGAAGGTGTTGCTATTAGATGAACCCTTTGGAGTTCTCGATGCCTTGACTCGTGGCAAACTTCAGGAACAATTGACACGGATTTGTGAAGAAACTGGGGTTTCTGCAATCATGGTGACGCATGAAGTGGATGAAGCGGTGTTGATGAGCGATCGGATTGTTATGTTAACAAATGGTCCAGGTTCTAAAGTCGGTGGGATTTTAGATGTGGATATTCCTCGTCCTCGGAAGCGGCTTGAAGCGGTACGACATCCTAGTTACTATCAGCTTCGGAGTGAAGTCATTTACTTCTTGAATCAACAGAAACAAGTGAAGAAAATGCGTGCCCGTAAGATTCCTGTGGTGGCACGGCATGGTTTGGAAAAAGTGAATCTGGAGATTGGATTTGTGCCTTTGACGGCTTGTGCTCCGATCGCAGTTG
>JAJAYH010000032.1 GCA_026786325.1 Alkalinema sp. CAN_BIN05
ATGATTCTCGTTGGAAAGAGACCAGTAGCAATTTACTCAAAGTCCTCGAACCTATGACTCCAGAGGTGAGGCAAGGCTTGGGAAATTATCGGCGATCGGACTTTGATTCATGGCTCTCGGCTAAAAACTCGCCACCAAAACCAGATTTTTTAAAACAAATTGAAAGTCAAACCGATCAACAATTTTTTGAGAAATTCCCGGCTCTTAAAGATCAGCCGTTGAATCCTCGTCAATTAGGTCAGGTTTGGTATGCGATCGCCCGTGAAGTGATTAAAAATCAAAAACCGTAATGTTGATTAAGAGAGTGTTCGAGAAGTTGAAGGTTGTGACGATTGAAACCCGATCCCCCTAGCCCCTACGCCCTCCGGGCAGGCTACGCCAAAGAAAAGGGGGAACCAGAATTCAACTCTTAAACAGGAGGAACCAGAATTCAACTCTTAAACAGGGGGAACTAGAATTCAACTCTTAAATAAGGGCGAACTAGAATCCAACTCTTAGTCCCCCTTATCAAGGTGGATTTAGGGGGATCGGGTCTCATGATACAAACAAAAGGACTTACCAAACGTCCTCTAAGAATGGTAGTTAAGAAATAAACTCACAAATTAAATGCCAATTGGAGACTTGGTATTGTTGTACCCTGAGGTTCTGGCTGAGCTGATTTGTTCACCGCTGTGCAATATTGTGAATAGGCACAACGCTCGCATTGATTTCCTGGTTTCGCATCCCAAACCGCATCATGTCGCACTTGCCAAGCCAAATCCTTCAACACCCGCATGACCTGACGCTTATGTCGATCGGTCGCCGCGTATCGCACCTTCTCACCCGATCGTAAAAAGAGCAAACTCACATACTTCAAACTTTGGTCATAGGTTTGCTCTAATGCCAAAGCATACAAACCCAACTGCAACTCCATTTCAGTAGTCTTTGGAGATTTAATATTCTGTGTTGATTTGTAATCAATCAATTCCAAACCATCATCTAAATAATCAATCCGATCGTATCGCCCTGTCACCGAGAATTCTAAATTCTCAAACTGAAGCGTCGCCTGAATTCTCCCTTCGATCGCTAATGGCTGCCGAAACACTGATTCAGTCGCAATGAACTTCTGATAATAGTTTTCTAAAATCGATCGCCCCTCACGCACTTGTTTATTCGTCAACGTCGTCGCTGCCCGAGTCCAACAATCGCTAATCCAGCCCCAATCCGGCACCCGATCGCCTTGGGTCCAGCCGCCATGACATTGAGCCAACGCATCATGCAATGCATTTCCCAAAACCGCTGACCCGAACCCCTCCGTAACCGGAACACGTTTCTCGTACTTCAAAAAATAAGCATAGGGACATCGCTGATATGCATTCAGCTTTGTCGCAGAAATTGGATACACCATAGCCGCAACTCATCAGGTGTTAAGGACAATATTGACAGATTGAACAATTACCGATCGAAACCAAACTGAACATAGATATTATCTATGCAAACTATCTCAAACTAAACCAATCGAATCTCAAATCAGATCCAAAGCCGATCGCATACTTCACAGGTCGTGGTAGAAACCCATAAAGAAAATCAACCTCAAATCCAAAATTGTCAATTCACTATTCTTAATTCAAAATTCTCAAGACGCTGCATCAGCCGGACGACGGAAAATTGAGTCTAAATAAATGCGTGCCGTCTGACGATCGTTGCCTTGTTCAGGGCTTCGGTTCTGGAGCAAAAATAACGAAATCGCTGCCGAAAAAACGCGATCTTGGTCCCAATCAGGACGGCCTTCTAAAAAGCCAACTAACGAACCATGTAGGGTTTCGGGAAGTTCGACAAGCAAGCTGATGGGAGTAGGGTTCATGTGTTCTATACCTGTATCGGTTGGGACAGAAATCAGCAAATCTATATTCGTATAGATCACCTGTACGCCTTGTGGTATCAGGGATTCAGACGTTTTCTAGAAGCGCTCGTTTCAAGGTCGTTTTATTCTGCGCGATCATCCCCATAAGGTCAACCTTGACGATGGTGAATTTATGATTTTTGCGATCGCTCAACCGACGAAGAAATGCGGGTTTCAAGCTTTTTTGTCGGTTCGTTGGTTGTCAGATCTGTGGAATTGAGACTGGGGGAACGATCGATCGATTCTTTTCCACAAAAAACCGTTCTCGTCAGACGATCGGCCTAAGTCTTGGGGAAAAATCTGGATTCTCTGGGGAAAACCTTGTCTGAAGCTGTGGACAATTTCAAAATAGGCTGTGGAATATCTGGGGGATATAAAACAAGAACGATTTCTTCGGAAATACTCATTTTTTTTGCTAGGAAATCCGATTTTTGGGGAGGTGAGGCGATCGGTTGCCCGATCGGGCTAATCGATCTCTATCTAGTTAGCGGGTCGAATTAGCAGCTTGGCATGAAGAAACGTAAAAATCAGCCCAAATATAAGGGGAAATTTATCGGGTTATGATATTTGTTGGGAAAAGGGAAGCTTGTACCGCTAAATTTAAGGAATTAGTTCCTTAGGATGTAAGGGAGATCAACCTTGGACGACAACTATTCAGCTTATCTTCGTCGCATCATGCGATCGACTCTACCGGATACCTACGAATCTCAAGTCCGCAACGTTCAATCGTCAGGAAAGTTTGAGCAGACCCCTTCTGGGACGTGGATGCCTAAAGCATTTCCTGGCTATACGATCGTGACCCCACCGGGGCGAGAAGACCCCGCTAATGGCCCGTTGTATGAGCGCTTAGCGTCTTTTCAGCAGCAATTGTTGGGGACGTTGAGTTCGCAAATCTTTATTCCGGTGCCGCCGTCTAGCTTCCACTTAACTGTCGCAGATTTGATTTGGAGCGATGGCTTCGACGATGCGCTCAAATCAGATCCTGATTTCGAGCAGAAGCTTTGTCTATCCGTGAAAGAGAGCTTCGAGCAAAGCAGTCACCTAACTACTAACCAGCCGATTTCGTTTCGGGTGGTTGGGTTGATGGTCATGACGCGCTCCTTGACCTTGGCCTTGGCCGCGACGGATGAAACGGGTTACAACCAAATTCTCGAACTGCGCCGATCGATTTATCAAAGCCCCCGTCTGATGTCGATCGGTATTGATCAGCAGTACCACTTCACGCCCCACATTACCTTGGGTTATTTTGGGGATTTAAGCACAATCGATCGATCTGCCTTAGCAATTCAGATGGACGAACTTAATCAGGCTTGGATAGGTTCTGAGGAGACCTTCTCGCTGAAGACCGCTCAACTGAGGCAATTCCCAGACATGTCCTCTTATGAACGATCGGACGATTGGGCTAGCTTTACCTTTTAATTAGTTTTGCTATTTTTAAAAAGATTACTAAAGCTCCACAAAAAATGGCGTGACTCCTAAGAATCGCGCCATTTTTTTAAATTATTAAACAGAATATTAGTCTTCATCAGAGCGATCGACTTGGACCAAATGAATGTGTTTGTACCCTAGTTTAATCACAAACTGATCACCGGGTTTGAGTCCCATGGCAGAGGTGTAAGCCGCCCCAATAACAATTTGGCCATTTTTATGAACGCTAACCCGAAAGGTTCGTTCACGTCCTCGTCCGTCCTTGGTGACTTCTGGATCAAGTCCCAATCCTTTGGCGACTAGAAGTGCATCATAAAAGTCGGTTACGGTAATGCGAGTTTGATTTTTCTTGCTGACGGTATAATATCCACATTGTTTCGCCTGTTCACGGCGGGCGAGATGGGAAAGTTCCTTAACTTTATTAAGGAGAGCTTTGCCGATTAAGGGCGATGTTGCTGCTTCAGCCATTCTTCAAACAGTTTCCTTGCAAAATTTTAGTTTATTCAGTCAATTCATGCCCATTTAATATATCGCCAATGGATCCAATTTATACAATTCTTTAAATATTTTTATGGGTGATGGATTGCGGATCTAAATGTTGTTGGAATTCAGTAGGTTTAGCGAATCGGACTCAGGGTATCCTAGATTAACTAAATTAATCTTTGATCCTTATGCAAGTCCAGTTTCAAATTCTCCGTCAACATCCCGGCGAATCTCCTCGCATTGAGCATTATGTGGTGGAAACGGAGCCAGGGAACTCGATTTTGGATTGTTTGAACCAGATTAAATGGAGTCAAGACGGGTCATTGACCTATCGCCGAAATTGCCGAAATATGATCTGTGGCAGTTGTGCGATGCGAATTAATGGCCGATCGACGCTGGCTTGTAAAGAGAATATTGGCCAAGAAATTGCGCGGTTTTGTTCTGATTTGAAGCCGGGAGAATTGCCAACAATGACCGTCGCGCCCCTGAATAATTTGCCTGTCTTGAAAGATTTGGTGGTGGATATGAAGCCGTTCTGGGGGAAGCTGGATGCGGTGCAGCCTTACATTAGTAGTGCGGCGCGTCAGGTGCCGGAACGAGAATTTTTGCAGACTCCTGAAGAACGATCGCGCTTGAATCAGGTGGGCAATTGCATTATGTGTGGTGCCTGTTATTCCGAGTGCAATGCGGCGACGGTGAATCCTGATTTTGTTGGGCCTCATGCGTTGGCGAAGGCGTATCGAATGGTGGCGGATAATCGGGATGGGGAAACGGAATCTCGATTGGAGAAATACAACGAGGGTACGGATGGAGTTTGGGGCTGTACGCGCTGTGGTCAATGTGATTCTGTTTGTCCGACGGATGTGTTTCCCTTGGATCAGATTAGTAAGG
>JAJAYH010000033.1 GCA_026786325.1 Alkalinema sp. CAN_BIN05
AAGGTAGTAGTTGGTTTTTGACCGAGGTTTCGTTGGGAAATAAGTTTGGTAATGGTCGAAACCGCCCGAACATACTGAGGGTCATCCAATGTGCCGAGTAAACGAGGGTTGCTATAAAGCTTCTCCAGTTGTTCACGGGACAGAGGCAACACGACATCTGGCTGGATTCCTTTCTGGCTGATGTCGGTGCCATTGGGAGTGTAGTAATGGGCAATCGTGACAGCCAAACCCGAACCATCGGACAGCGGATGAACCGACTGCACCAATGCCTTACCAAAGGTCTGGGTACCGATGATAGTTGCGCGTTTGTTGTCTTTGAGTGCGCCAGTCAAGATTTCGCTGGAGCTAGCCGAATTTTTGTCCACCAGCACCACCAAGGGCAAGTCGCTAATGGCTGTGCGATTGGCCACGAGTTCATCAGTGCCACCTTTGCGATTGACGGTTTTGACAATGCCGCCTTCATCCATCCACATCCGAGAAATTTCAATACTAGACTGCAAGAGTCCACCGGGATTACCGCGCAAGTCCAGGACAAACCCATCAACCTTATCTTTCTGAAGGATTTTAATGGCTTGACGCATTTGGTCTGCAGCATGGCTACTAAATTCACTCATGCGCATGAAGCCAACCCGAGTTGATCCTTCTTGAGCCACGCTGTAGCGAACGGCTTTAAGCTCAATTTTTGCACGGATCAATGGGAAATTAATCAGTTTGCCATCGCGCTCAATTTTCAAGGTGATGGGTGTGCCACCTTTACCACGAATCAAGCTTGAAGCATCTTCGACACTCATGCCGTTGGTAGTGCGGCCATCAATGAACAGGACTTTATCGTTCGATCGGATGTCGGCGCGGGAGGCTGGCGAATTTGGCAGCGGTTCGACGACGGTCAGAACTTTAGTTTTTGCGTCCGCTTCTAACCGAATTCCCACACCTTCGAGATCTCCCGAGGTTTGGCTGGTGAGTGATTCAAATTGCTTCGCATCCATAAACCGAGTATAGGGATCCTCTAAAAGCTTGAGAGCCTTACGCAATGCACCATAGGCTTGTTCTTTGGTGTTGTAATCGGGAGTGATGAGGCTGGTGCGGACGGCTTGCCAGTCATTTTTGTTGAAGGAGCCATCAACATATTCTCGATTGACAATTTGCCAAGCTTCATCAAGAACGGCTTTGGGGCTGTCCTGTTGCCATGCAGCGCGAACGGGAGAGGTGGGACTAATGAGCGTTCCGGTGGCGGCTACGATCGCGAGACCTGTGGAGAGCAATGAAGCACGGAGAAAAGACTTGCGAATCATAGAGAAGTCACCGGAGAGTGAAGGGTAAGCAAGAAAAGCTAGCACTGAAAGAGTGTTCCCTACTGGAGGGAGAACCCGACGAACTAATAGACGAAGTGACAAATGCTACTAAATGTTAGATCCCTAAATTGTCTAACTATTTTCTTGAAATTATCTATTAAGGCTATGGGATGAACTGGAGGTCATACAAAAGTAAAGGCACGATTTAGATGGCACGATATTTAGGTCATAGCGCTTAACTAGAATCTGGTCTTTAAGTATAGACTACATAAAAAATATTTGGATTCTTGGATTCGCTGTGACGATTTTTGAATTGGAAGTCATGATAAGAGAGAGTCGCCCGCTAACAGTCTAGGGGTCGCCATAACTAGCCTTAACCAATAAATTTATTCCCAGCCATGTCGTATCTGAATCAATTTTCTTGGGTTTTATCCGGGTTTATAAAAGTGACGATCGCCGCCGCCGCGATCGCAGGCATCATCCAACTTCAGCAGCCCCAGCTTCAACAACTGTCGGCCCGAGACGTGACATCGCCGGAAGATCAACGTCAAGAAGCACTAAATCTATCGCTGATGGCTCGATCGCCGAGTTTTGGCTTAGATAATGTTTTGGCGGATTGGGCGTTTTTGAATTTTGTGCAATATGACGGAGATACGTCGACCCGGAAGGCGGTGGGATATCCTCTAGCTCCGCAGTATTTTGAGATGATAACTCGTCTGGATCCGCGCTTTGTGGATAGTTATGTTTTTCTTAGTAGCATCATGTCCTACCAAATGGGAATGCCCAAGGAGGCGATCGCTCTAATGGATCGCGGCACCAGCGCCCTGACTCCCCAAGACCATCCGAAGGCGTTTTTAGTTTGGCGATTGAAGGGATTAGATCAGCTTTTGATGGCGAACGATTTAAAAGCGGCGCAGTTTTCCTATGACCAAGCGGGGGATTGGGCAATGGCTTCGAGTGATGCATCGATTCGGGAAGTAGGTCCATTTTTTAAACAGACAGCGGAGTTTATTCGGACCGATCCAAACAATCAGACGATGCTGCTGTGGTCTTGGAGTGCTATTTACGATCAGGCGGTTGTGACGCGAGATCAGGTGACGCAGGCGCGGGCGAGAGAGATGCTTTTGAAAATTGGGGCGATCGAAGGCAAGGATGAAAAGGGCAACATCTATTTTTCACTGCCACCAAAGCCTAAATCTGAGCCAACGCCAAAACCTTCAATTTAATCAGAGGCTGATTTGATGAGAGAATGACGAAGTACAGAGACTCTTTGCGCTGTGTCTATGCCTATCCCAAATCCTAAATCCAACTTGCCTGCGATCGCCGCTTCTGATTTGCAATCTGTAAGTAACACGGTCGCGAGTCTGTACGATACTTATCCATTTCCACCAGAGCCGCTGGTCGATTCTCCGCCTCCGGGTTATAATTGGCGCTGGAACTGGGATACAGCCTATAACTTTTGTGCGGGACGTAAACCCGATCGGCAAGATATTCGGATTTTAGATGCGGGCTGTGGGACGGGATGTAGCACGGAATATTTGGTGCATTTGAATCCGGAAGCCCAAGTGACGGCTATGGATTTGAGTCCGGGGGCATTAGATGTGGCGCGGGAACGCTGTCGTCGAAGTGGGGCGATCGGGGCAGATTTTCAGCATTTAAGTTTGTTTGATGTGGACCAATTGCCGGGTCAATTTGACATGATCAATTGTGTGGGCGTACTGCACCATACGCCAGACCCGATTCGTGGCATTAAGGCATTAGCGGATAAGTTGGCTCCGGGGGGAATTTTCCATATTTTTGTGTATGGGGAATTGGGCCGTTGGGAAATCAAATTAATGCAGGAAGCAATAGCCCTGCTGCAAGGGGACAAACGTGGGGATTACCGAGATGGTGTGGCACTTGGG
>JAJAYH010000034.1 GCA_026786325.1 Alkalinema sp. CAN_BIN05
CCCAATGCGGCGGCGACGGGGGGCGCAAGTTCGGCTGTTTTGGTCCATTGGCCGATCGTCTCAAAATTCAGCCCATCGGCATAGACGGATAGGGCCACCACGCCCATCAGCAACAAAATATCGCCTACACGTTTGGTCAAAAAGGCATCCCGCGCCGCATTCACCACCAACGGCTGCGCATACCAAAAACCCACCAGCAAGTAGGTCGAAAGGGTCAGCATCTCCAGCAATCCGTAGGTCAAAAACAACGAATCACTGATCACCAAACCGCTCATCGCCGCTTCAAAAAAGCCCATTAATCCATAAAACCGAGCCAGTGAAATTTCTTTTTCCAGGTATCCCAAACCGTAAACTTGGGCCAACAAGCTCAGTCCCGTAATCACCTCCATCGCCCCGACGCTGACGGAATCCAGATTTATGTTGAAGGTAAGATTGAAGTCTGCCACTTGGAACCAAGGCAAAATCAGCCGATAGGCAGGCTGTCCCCACACTTGAGTAAACACTAATGTGCCATGCACCAGCCCCACTACGGTCATAAAAATGTTTAGGTAAGCCGCTAGACGCTGCCCCCGATCGCGAATCAAGCCCGTCGCCCAAGGTAGGCTCAGCAAGGCTCCAACTAATCCATACACTGGAATTAACCAGCTCGTCTCCAGGAGAAACTGATACATTCAACGATCCTACCGATGGAACAGGCGAAATCGATCGTTTCCAAACGACAGCCTTATCCTCTACCTTACCGTTAATAGGCGATTTACTGAAGTGTCTAAAATCTTAAGACCAGTGCTTGAGACCAGCGTTTAAGACCTATATTTCGAGTCATTTGTAACTATCCCTAACCTGACTTTATTAAGAATTATCAGGATCATTAATGAAACTAATTTATAAGTATCATCAAACTTTATATTGCCAAGGGTAAGACTGACCTCTATTGTATTGAGAGCAAGTCATTAGGAGACAATCATGTCGATCGCGGTTGGGATGATTGAGACGCGTGGATTTCCGGCTGTTGTTGAGGCCGCTGATGCCATGGTGAAAGCCGCTCGTGTCACCCTTGTGGGATACGAGAAAATTGGATCGGGTCGCGTCACGGTAATAATCCGGGGCAATGTGTCCGAAGTGAAGGCTTCGATCGAAGCTGGAATGGAAGCCATCAAACGCGTGAATGGCGGCGAATTATCGTCCAGCCACATCATTGCTCGTCCCCATGAAAACTTGGAATATGTCCTTCCTATTCGGTACACCGAAGCGGTTGAACAGTTCCGGAGCTAGACCCGTAGAAGGGTTTCTAAATCGCCTCGATCGGTTCGCTTAATTTATCTTTACAGATTCTCATCCATTTTGGGTTGAATTAGCGAGAGATACGATCGAATCGACTCAAAAGCAGTTTAGGATGTTTTGTTGGTTCAAGATTTTGCCGTTCACGCGGAAAAAGACTAGTTAAGAATTGATTGGAAGGGAGTTTTTCGACATGGCTATCGCAGTTGGAATGATTGAGACTTTGGGCTTCCCCGCAGTGGTTGAAGCCGCAGACGCAATGGTGAAAGCCGCTCGCGTCACTTTGGTTGGTTATGAGAAAATTGGATCGGGTCGCGTAACGGTAATCGTTCGTGGCGACGTATCTGAAGTTCAAGCATCTGTGGCCGCAGGTATCGAGAATGTGAAACGTGTGAACGGTGGACAAGTTCTATCGACGCACATCATTGCACGTCCTCATGAAAACCTCGAATACGTGTTGCCGATTCGCTATACCGAAGCGGTTGAACCCTTCCGTGAGAGCGTTTCTGGAATCCGTCCCATGAACCGTCCATAGTCGTCCACAGTATTGAATGCAAATCGCTAAAGTTCGTGGCACTATCGTCAGCACGCAAAAAGAATCGAATTTAACAGGTGTTAAGTTCCTTTTGGTTCAACTCATTGACGAAGAAGGACAACTCCTTCCGGTTCATGAGGTTGCGGCTGATCGAGTAGGGGCGGGGATTGGAGAATGGGTGCTGATTAGTCGAGGCAGTAGTGCCCGCGAGGTCGAAGGCAATGCAAATCGCCCGATCGATGCGGCTGTTGTCGCGATTATTGATACCGTAACGGTTGAGAATCAGCGTCTCTATGACAAAAGTACGCAGTGGTAATACCTGGAATCCGATTCGTCGTTTTACAGGTTTACTCCTATTTGTTTTGATGCCGGATGAATCTATTGCCTCCGGTTCTTTTGTATAGATGTTTTCGGGTAAGTGCTGCCCTAACGTTAGCAAATTCTTTTCTAGCGATTCGTATTGATGCTTACGATTTGACAGCTTACGACTTGACGATTTAACTGAATTTCAACTGAATGGACGTTTGCTCACATGGCAGCCCAATTTGTATCAGCGACATCCCCGGCTCTTGGGTCACGGATAGTAGCAGAACCAAAAATTCATGACTCTGCCTATGTACATGTTTTTTCAAACCTAGTCGGTGACGTTAGGGTTGGGGAAAATGTGATTGTTGCGCCAGGGACCTCGATTCGCGCTACGGATGCGATGTCTTTTCATATTGGTGCAAATACCAATGTTCAAGATGGCGTTGTGATTCATGGCTTAGCGTCGGGCCGGGTGCAAGGCGATGACGGCGAGGTTTATTCCGTTTGGATTGGCCAAAATACCGCTATCACTCATATGGCGCTTGTGAATGGCCCCGCCTATGTGGGAAGTGATTGTTTCATTGGATTCCGAACTACTGTGTTTAATGCACGAGTGGGACGCGGATCAATTGTAATGATGCATTGCTTAATCCAAGACGTGGAAATTCCACCGGGACGATTTGTTCCCTCTGGATCGATTATTACAACACAACAGCAAGCCGATCGCCTGCCGGATGTAACGCCGCAGGATCAGCAATTCGTGAAGCACTTTATTGGTGCGACGCAATCGCCTCGATCGAGTTCTCACTGCGCCGAAGTTTCAGCTAGTATCCCTCCGATTAAAAACGACATGGCTAGTACCTATCAGTCCAAGAGTGCAAGTGCGGAAGTTGTGGATCACGTGCGTCAGCTTCTGGCGCAGGGTTATCGCATCGGTACCGAACATGCCAACAAGCGTCAGTTCCAAAATGGTGGCTGGAAAACCTGTACCCCCATTCAATCCACATCCGAATCTGCCGTATTGAGTGAGCTTCAGGGATGCCTGAGCGACCATGGTGGTGAGTACGTTCGTCTGATTGGCATTGATTCCAAAGCCAAAAAGCGCGTCCTTGAAAAGATTATTCAACGTCCAGAAGAAGCGCCCATCAGCCTAAATGGAGCAGCGGTATCTAGAACTCACAGCAATTCTAGTCACGCCTCTATTTCAAGCAACGGTGCGGGTCCAACCGATAACAGTGCAGCGGCTCAGATCCGCCAAGTTGTTAATCGGGGCGGACGGATTTCCGTTGAGTTTGCGAACAAACGTCAATTCCAAAATGGCGGTTGGCAGAGCGGAGGGTTCCTGAGCGGATCGAATGAAGGCGCGATTATGTCCGCCCTCAATCAATTTATGGCCCAACATGCCGGCGAATATGTCCGGGTTGTGGGTGTGGATCCTGTCGCTAAAAAGCGTCTCATGGAAACCATCGTTCAACGTCCAAATGGCCAATCGGGTGGAAGCGTCGCCCCGATCGGTGTCGCCACCAATTCTGTTTCGGCCAGCCGTTTCTCCGCTCCTTCCGTGAGTGCAGACTTGTCCAGCCAAGTTCAGCAATTGTTGAGCCAAGGGGCGGCGATCGGCTTAGAGTTTGCGGACCAACGACGATATCGGGCTTCATCCTGGACTACTGTTCCGATGCTTTCTGGACGTAGTGCGGGTGACATCCTTAGTACTATTAACCGCTTTATTGCGGACCATTCCAGTGATTACATTCGGTTGATTGGTGTGGATACGAAGGCTAAAAAGCGTCTAGTTGAACTCACTATTAGTCGTCCTGGAAACCAGTCGGCACCCGTCGCAATCCAGAGCTACAGTGCGCCGTCGTCCAATGGTTCTACAGCTAGTAGCGCTCCTGCATCCAGCGGTGGTTTGAATGCACAAGCGGCGGATCATGTTCGTAACTTAGTCCGATCGGGCCATAAGCTAACGCTTGAATTCGCGGATGTTCGTCGGTACAAGATCAATTCCTGGCAAACCGCTGGAGTTATTCCACTGGGCGGCAGTGAGTCAAGTACTATGAGCCAAGTCCAAGCAGTAGCTGGACAGTATGCCGGATCTTATGTGCGACTGATTGGAACCGATGGTTCTAAGCGTCGTGTGTTGGAAGCGGTGATTCAAAAGCCATAGGGCTAGTTTGAATTTTGGAATTTGGGTCGGGTTCAATCTTTACTATGAACTCAGTCCAAATTCTGAATCTCAACGTTTGACTAGAAATTTCATTTCAAATTTCATAATTGTCGGACTCTTTGATGTTTTCTCGCGCCCTTAACTTTGAGCCGATTAATACTGAGCAATCATTCACCCA
>JAJAYH010000035.1 GCA_026786325.1 Alkalinema sp. CAN_BIN05
GCACCATACTTAATGGCTTCGAGGAATGATGCAACGGCCAATCCAAGATCGTTGTGACCATGAACTGACAAAATAGCCTGATCAATATTCGGCACATTCTCCTTAATTCCGCGAATCATATCGCCAAATTCGCTGGGAGTCATGTAACCGACAGTATCAGGAATATTAATAGTAGTAGCACCAGCCGCGATCGCTTTCGTTAACACTTCATACAAATAAGCAGGCTCCGATCGGGCTGCATCCATGGGCGAAAATTCCACATCTTCCACAAAGGATTTTGCGTAGGCGACCATTTCCTCGGCGATCGTCAGCACTTGCGATCGACTCTTTTTAAGTTGATATTCCAGATGAATATCAGACGTTGAGATAAACGTATGAATCCGCGAATGCACTGCGGGTTTCAACGCATCTGCTGCGGCCTTAATATCGGCTGGAATCGCCCGCGCCAAACTACAAATAATCGGGCCATTTTCTGTGCCAATCTGTTCCGAAATCTTCTTCACCGCCTCAAAATCCCCTGGACTGGCAAAGGCAAACCCAGCCTCAATCACATCCACACCGAGTCTTGCCAATTGACGGGCGATCGCCATCTTTTCTTCCCCATTCAGGGTGCAACCGGGCGCTTGTTCGCCATCACGCAAAGTCGTATCGAAAATAATAATGCGATCGTCGTGGTTTCTCATGGCTCGTTGTTAGGTTCGAGGTAAATAGTTAGAAGTTGTCGAACGTGTAATCCATTGTAGTCGCTTTTGGTGATTACATGCTACAAAAATTACAAAGCACTACATTACTCCCTTGGCATCACGATACCAAAGTTTAATTTTACTTAAATCAAATTCATTTTGAATTTGGAGCTGCTGACCAAATTAAGATGGTGAAGCCAGCGGGGACGGCAGGCAAGTCTTCGCATGTGCAGGGATATGCAAGATTAGGCATGGCCGATCGTGTCGATCTCAATATATAGCTATAGTCCTATTGGATTACGAGAGTCTTTTTTCGTCTGCTAAATCTTCTTTAAATGCAGGAATTTGACTCTATATAAAGCATACTTAATTGCATCATTTGCTGCCACAAAGGTAGTTGAAAAGTCATTCATAGATTAGATCAATTATGAGGCCGTCCCAATCCTAATCTTCAGTATCTTCTAAATCCTCCAATGTAAGTGGCACTTGGGAATTATGGGCGCATATACAAAACGAAAATTGTCGAATCCCCGATAGAAAACAAGACTCGGTAAATCTTCTGTGATTTTCCGTAGAGAAGCTGACGGACTTCCTCTAAGAAAATTTCATATTCCATTGCTAACGCACATCGACGAGGCTTCTCTTGCAAAGCATCATCCCATCACAACCCTCCGATCGCGGTTGAAATCGATCTAGGCTGCAACGAGATCGATCGCATTGGGATTCAAATCTAGATGAACGATGTTCTAATCAATGGTCTACGATCGGTTTATAATATTTAGTGATGTTCTGAGTGAATCTCTATGAGTATTCCTGTCGTAGTTTCCCAGGCTTATGATGAAATTATTGATTTCTTTGCAGCGGGAACTACTCCCCAAACATTGATTGATTTTAAACCTTCTGAGGTTGCTAGAGAGAGAGTTGCAGATCTCATTTTTAATGAAAAGAATCTTGGTCTGACAGCAGCGGAGAAAGCTGAACTTGATCAGTATCTGTTACTTGAACATATGTTGCGACTAGCCAAAGCCCGTGCCCATCAGTATGTCGTAGCTTAAGCAATGGAACGTGCTTATTTAAATAAAAGTCTGCGGAAATTGGTTGTCGATCGTAGCGATCATTTGTGTGAGTACTGTTTGATTCATGATGATGATACGGTTTTGGGTTGTGCGATCGACCATATCATTAGTCTCAAGCATGGTGGACCAAATACAGCAGACAATCTGGCTTATGCTTGTGTATTTTGTAATCGATATAAGGGGAGTGATGTGGGTTCAATGATCTGGGAGACGCAGGAGTTTGTAAGGTTTTATAATCCTCGTCGAGATCTGTGGTCCGAGCATTTTCAGCTTGATGGGGTAACGATTGAGGCTTTGTCTTCGATCGGGGAAGTGACGGCTCGCATTTTGGGGTTTAACGATCGCGAACGGTTGCTGGAACGGCAGGTTTTGATCGATCGGGGAAGATATCCACGGAGATTGCTTTAGGCTGCAACAAGATCGATCGCGTTGGGATTTAAATCTAGATGAACGATGAGTAGTTCGTTTGCGGGGACGATCGCCATGGCAGGGGTTAGAATTGGTTTGAGTTTGAGTTTATTTTAGAAGCGATCGTTTGGAGGTTCTATGCTGCAAAGTTATGAAGCGACGTATGAAAATGGGCAGATTACGTGGGTGAGCGATCGACCCTCAATGAAGTCTGCAAGGTTGATTGTGACGGTATTAGAGGAAATCCCAACGACTACTAAACGGCGAGTTCGACCGACTCATCTTGCGGGTCAGGTGAAGATTTTGGGCGATATTGTGAGTCCGATCGTTGATGAAGAGGATTGGGAATGTCTGAAGTGATTCTTCTCGATACCCATATTTGGCTGTGGTATGTCAATGGGAATTTCGATCGCATTCCAGAGCATTGGTTAGATCAAATCGAAGGCGCAGATCAGGTTGGTATCTCGCCGTTGTCCTGTTATGAAATTGCATTGGCGAATCAACGTGGACGATTAGAACTTCCTGATACGGCTGATCGTTGGTTTGAGGATACGTTGGAGC
>JAJAYH010000036.1 GCA_026786325.1 Alkalinema sp. CAN_BIN05
ATATTAGCCGTCGATCGGTAATTTTCTTCAAGCTTAACCATGGACTGTGTTTCAGCATCTTCTAGCCCATCACCAAAGTCATCTTGAAAGCCCATTAAAATAGTAAAATCGGCACTGCGGAATGAGTAAATAGATTGATCCGCATCGCCAACCACAAAGACCGATCGGTATTCCCAATCATCAAATTCATTGGGATCTTTCCCATTAGTGGTGAGCATTTGAATCAAATCATACTGCGTCCGGTTTGTATCTTGATATTCATCTACTAAAATATGTCTAAACCGTTTGTGCCAATATCCGCGAACGAGTTCATTTTGACGAAACAGTTTTACAGGCATTAGAATTAAATCATCAAAATCTAATGCATTGTTTTCAGCCAAACGATCGAGATAGCATTCATATACATTTGCAATGACTCGCCCTCGAAAATTATTTTGCTCTTGTTCTAACTCTTGGGGCGTTAGACCTTGATTTTTTGCATTACTAATGGCAAACCGAACGGCACGGGGTTCAAACTTTTTGTCATCTAAATTCAACTTATTAACAATGATATCTTTGATTAAACCTAGCACATCAGATTCATCAAAAATAGAGAATGTTTTGGTCCATTTACGACCTTTAGGATCTTGATATTTTTCAATGTCAAAACGCAAAATTCGACAACATAATGCGTGAAACGTACCAATCCACAGTTCTTTGGTGATGTTTTTATAGACTTGCGATCGGAGTTTTGTTTGTTCCGATGGGGATAAGGCATCGAGGGGTTTGCCGTGGGTGCTGTGAGATTGCTGATCGGCAAATAGCTTTTCGACCCGATCTTTCATTTCCTTGGCCGCCTTATTTGTGAAGGTGACGGCTAGAATGTTTTCTGGATCAGTACGATGGGTAAGGACGAGATTTGCAATACGATAGGTGAGCGCCCGAGTCTTTCCTGATCCTGCGCCTGCAACAACCAAGAGCGGCCCACAATAATGTTCCACCGATTGGCGCTGGGAGGGGTTGAGATGAGCAAGAAAATCAGTAAATTTGGGCATGACGCAGCGCTCAGAACGGGACTCTAGACGGCTAAACCTTTACCATACCGCGTCCCCGACACGCCTGCAAGCAATGGTTTAGGAGTCATGAGAATCTAATAATCAATCCAATAAACCCATCACATCAAATTCACTGGGTCCACATCGATCGTCAAACTAACGCCCGGACTACAAACCGATCGCCATCCAATCCTTATGGTCGCCATCGCAAACCCAGAGCGAAATCACTGTGTAGAACAGAATACTGAAGGAAGGGAAGCATTCAGCGGGCTATATAATAGAGAGTAATCTAGCGTTGAGGAACGATCGCGATGCCCACGACTCTAAACCTTGATCCAGCACTCCTACAAGAAGCCATTAACCTCGATACCTCAATCTCCCTTGATACGATCGTTGAGCAAGCACTGCGGGACTATATTCGACAACATAGCGAATCTAAGTCCGGCCTCGGCTTTGGAGAATCGTTGATGAAATTCCGCCAAGACCATAATCTTGATCAAGTAGACCTCAATCCCGACGAAATTTGGGGCGGTGTACGCGATCGGAACTTCACTGGTAAGGAGGTCACATTTGAATGAATTTAAAATACCTACTCGACACCAATATCATTTCAGAAGCAATCCGCCCAATTCCCAATCCCAACGTAATACAGTCTCTCATTACACATCAATCAAGTCTCGCGATCGGCTCCGTGGTTTGGCATGAGGTATTAGTCGGTTGCTATCGAATGCCTGAATCAAAACGTCGCCAAGTGATCGCAACCTATTTGGAGACGGAGATAAAAGCAAAACTTCCAATCTTGCCTTATGCGCAACAAGCTGCGGAATGGTTCGCACAAGAACGCGCCCGATTAACTCAAATGGGTTGTCCACCCTCCTACGCAGATGGCCAGATTGCAGCGATCGCCAAGGTCAACGATCTAATTCTCGTAACCCGGAATGTTTCTGATTATGAAAATTTCCAAAATTTAAAACTTGAAAACTGGTTTGTTGATTAAATCCACCCACATCTCACACTGCACTTCAGCAATGTCTTCCGCATGTGCCCGATCGTCTCTGGCTCATCAAATTCACCGGGTCCACATCGATCGTCAAACCAACGCCCGGACCACAAACCGATCGCCATTACTCATCCATAAAGAAATCATCTAAATCCTGATACCCACTCATAACTCGAATAACTTCAACAAGTTCAGGCATTACTCGATACACGACAAGATAGTGATCGATCGGTACAGTCCGATGATGTTCTCCCCATTCTGGTCGAGCAATTCCCATCAAAGGAAATACCGTAATATTCTTGAGCTTTGCGTTTAACCGACTTAAAAATTTCTCGGCTGAGACAAATCCACCAAGCGACGCTAAACCAAACAAAATCGAGTCAATATCCTGACTTGCAGCATAAGTAATCTCGTAGGTACGATTCACAAGCTACACCTCAGCCGATCGCCATTGTTCCAATTTCTGCCGAAAATTAGCCATCGCCGTTTCACCATCCATCTTTTCACCCCGATCGGCCTGAGCCGTCCCCAGTTTCACGGCTTCTCGCAACTCTTCCCGTTTCCCTTGCAAATATTTTTCGCGATCGGCAAATGACTGTAGCGCCGTGATGTATAAATCCTCTACTGATTTATATTTTCCACTTTGAAGTTGAGCATCCAGAAAAACCTGTAACTCTGGCGAGAGCAATAACGTCATGGATTAAACCTCATGGAACTATTAGATTGAATTTCATTTTATCACTCCCCCCCGC
>JAJAYH010000037.1 GCA_026786325.1 Alkalinema sp. CAN_BIN05
AGGAATCTTCCAGCGTCATGGACATCAAAGCACTCATTCGCGATATTCCCGATTTCCCGCAGCCCGGTATTCTCTTTCGCGACATCACCACATTGCTGCAAGATGCGGCGGGCTTTAAAGCCACTATTGATGCGCTGGTCGAAAAAACCGCTTACCTGAAGCCCGACTACATCGTTGGTATGGAATCCCGTGGCTTTTTGTTTGGCACCCCCATGGCCTATAAAATGAACGCCGGGTTTGTCCCTGTTCGGAAGCCCGGTAAGCTCCCCCATGTTACCCATTCTGTCGAATATGCATTGGAATATGGGACCGATCGCTTAGAAATTCATCAAGATGCGTTTCCGACTGGGGCACGAGTATTGGTGGTTGATGATGTGATTGCGACGGGTGGCACGGCTGCCGCGACCGCAGAACTGATCAGCAAATGTGGCGCTGAATTAGTTGGGTTTGCCTTTTTAAGCGAGTTGACCTTCTTAGATGGACGCAAAAAATTGCCCAATGTCCCGATCGTGACCCTGATCGAATACTAAGAGTGAATACGCGATCGGTCATACGGTACCCTTAAGTTCTAAAGAGGGTACTTACTGAACCCTTTCCCCTAAGATTCCTTACCCAGCATTGCCATGGAAGCTTCCCGTGTTTCTCGCCGTGTCGTTTCGCTGTTGACCAATGAAACGACGCTATACATTGTCAAACGCCTAGGACAAGCCATCATCACCCTGCTTTTGGCCTCGGTCTTATGCTTTTTTGTGATGCAGCTTGCGCCGGGGAGCTTTTTGGATACCTTGAAGGAAAATCCTAAAATTTCGCCGCAACGCATCGCAGAGTACAAGGAACGCTTTGGTCTCGATAAATCGGCACTAGAACAGTATTTCCTTTGGTTGACACGCATTGTCACCCAAGGCGATTTTGGCCAGAGTTTTGTCTATGAACGCCCCGTGGTGACGCTTCTCTGGGAGCGGGTTCCGGCAACATTACTTTTATCCATTAGTTCGCTTGTCGTGACTTGGGCGCTGGGGATTCCCTTGGGGATTTGGGCGGCGGTCAAACGATCGCAACTGACGGATAAAGTATTGAGTGCTTTGAGCTATCTAGGTCAGGGATTGCCCAGTATTATTTCGGGATTAT
This sequence comes from Alkalinema sp. CAN_BIN05, assembly GCA_026786325.1. GTDB lineage: Bacteria > Cyanobacteriota > Cyanobacteriia > Leptolyngbyales > Leptolyngbyaceae > JAAFJU01. Next base: position 1,129 of record JAJAYH010000037.1, read on the forward strand.
TGCTATTGGCCTTTGCCCAAGCGACCTCGCCATTATTTCCCGTCGGCGACATGACCAGCATTGATCACGAAGAGCTGGGGTTCTTCGGCAAACTACTAGACATTGGCTGGCATTTAATCTTGCCCACGATCGCCCTCAGTATCACCGGGGTGGCAGGATTACAGCGCCTCATGCGGGGTGAAATGCTCGATGTAAAGCGTCAGGACTATATCCAGACTGCACGGGCGAAGGGATTGCCGGAAATGCGGGTAATTATGACCCACGCCTTTCGTAATGCCCTAAATCCGATGATTACCCTGTTGGGGTTTGAATTTGCCTCGCTGTTGGGCGGTGCCTTTATTACTGAAAATTTATTTAACTGGCCGGGACTCGGGCGCTTAATTTTGCAAGCCTTGCAAGCTAAAGATACCTACATGGTGATGGCTAGCTTGATGATGGGCGCGGCGATGTTGATTTTTGGTAATCTGTTGGCTGATATATTGCTGAAATTTGTCGATCCACGAATTCAACTCGGTGAGGATGGTTAACCCATGGTTCAACAATGGTACGTTGTCCGATCGCGCTCCGATGGTCAATATCTCGTCGCTCGACTCCGGCCTGATCCCGACCAGCCATCTCAGCCCTATTTGATTTTATTTTCAGAACATGCCGACGCGCTTACCTATCTGAACCGTCAGGCTCCTGACTTAGCGCCACAGTTTGCCGTCGAATCTCTTACCCAACCTCAGCTTCCGGGGTTGGTTAAACGCTGGTCCTATGTCGGAATTGCGATCGTTGAGGATGCCTGGATCCCAACCTTAAAATTCGCGACCTTATAAACACAATATCCAAAAAATCTTAAAACAAAACCCGTTCAGTCCTAGGATTGAACGGGCTTTATTTTTGGAACGGAGAGAGAGGGATTCGAACCCTCGTTGAAGTTGCCCCCAAACAGCATTTCCAATGCTGCGCCTTCAACCACTCGGCCATCTCTCCAGGCCATCCGAGTCAGGTAAAACAAATTACCTCACTGGAAAAACATACTAGCAGATATCCCGGCATAATGGATAGAGCTAATCTAAAACTTTCCCACACGGGCGATCGGTCCGTTTTTCCCATGCCCCAACAGCCCTCGACCGCTCCCGTTAAAATCCACACCGTTCGGATTCACAATCGCCAGACCGGAACCACCCACGAACTCCAAGTCCCCAGCGATCGGTATATTCTCCATTGCGTTGAAAATCAAGGCGTAGATCTTCCCTTTTCCTGTCGAAACGGAGCTTGCACCGCCTGTGCCGTTCGAGTGAAGTCCGGCGATTTACGACAACCCGAAGCCATGGGACTTTCGCCAGAACTTCAAAGCATGGGATATGCGCTGCTCTGTGTTAGCTATGCTCAGTCGGATTTGGAGGTGGAAACTCAAGATGAAGATGAGGTGTATGTGCTTCAGTTTGGTCGAAATTTTGGGCGAGGCAAGGTTCGATTTGGGTTGCCGTTGGAGGATGATTAGGAAATTGAGAATTTTGATCTATTTTGACGATCGGATGCACTTTTTTAGGCTTGATTATGACTTCTGACGACCTCGCTCGCTATCTCGATATTGCAACGATCGCAGCCCAAGCAGGAGGCAAAGAACTTCAGCATTATTGGGGCAATCTTAAGACTAGTGATGTTCAGGAAAAACGCCCTGGAGATCTGGTGACAGAAGCGGATAAAGCTGCCGAAAAAGCAGTTCTGACTATTCTTCAGCGTCACGTCCCGGACCATGCGATCTTGGCGGAAGAGTCGGGGATGCAAGGCGATTGGGATGCGGAGTA
>JAJAYH010000038.1 GCA_026786325.1 Alkalinema sp. CAN_BIN05
AATTCAGCACCTTGCGGAAAATGTTTCTTTTGCGATCGTCATGAATATTCGCTTTGCCAAGATTTACTTTTTAATAACGGAACCTTCGCCGAATATTTAAAAATCCCTGCCCCGATCGTTGAAAAAAACTTATTACCAATTCCCCAAGACTTAAGCTTTGCCCTCGCATCCATGACCGAACCGCTGGCTTGCGTGTTGCATGGTGTCGCCCGATCGAATGCCCGAGATGGCGATCGGATTGTGGTGATGGGCGATGGGGCGATCGGGCTGATGTTTGTAGCGGCATTGGCCAAAGGTTATAAAGTTGGGACTCCATCGGAGATTATCGTGTTGGGTGGAAGCCCCGATCGGTTGGCTGTGGCCGAACAGTTGGGCGCGACGCAGACCTATTTGCACCGCGAAATTGACGATATTCCAGCATTGATTAAAACCCTCACCAACGGCTGGGGCGCGGATATTGTGATTGAGGCGACGGGTGTGCCGAGTGCTTGGGAATGTGCTGTGGCCTGCGGTCGATCGGGCGCGACGATTAATCTCTTTGGTGGTTGCCCGAAAAATACTAATATTTCGGTCAGCACCGAGCAATTGCACTATTGCGAACTCACGCTCAAGGGGGTGTTTCACAATACGCCGCAGTATGTCCGCGATGCCTTGGCCTTTATTCATCAGCATCCAGCCTTGATGCAATTGATGCTCAGCGATCGCCGCCCGTTGAAAGATCTCGGTTCAGCGTTTGCTGATATGCGCGATCGAAAAGTGATTAAGGTCGCGATGGAACCATAACTACTTAAAGGAAGAATGAGCGATCGGGATGATTCGAGATATATTTTAGGGCCATCAACTGTTGGGTGAAACTGTTTATGTTTAATAGAATGCTTCAAACAACGCTTCCAAAATGGATGATACCGATCGCGACGATCGTTAGTATTGGCGCAGGCTTTGGGTTTAGCTTTGGATTCGTTCAAAGCGCCCAAGCCCTTCCCGGTCAAGGCTCTGATGAAGTGCTTCTGTGGATGAAAGCAAATCCCGGAATCCGTCCATCGCCCACCGAAAAACTCACCATTCACCGTAGCAATGGTCCATCCCAGCGGATGACCTTTGAAGCCTCGGTATTGTCTCCTGGACGAATCACGGCATCGCGCACAGGAGGTCGAATTCGAGCGGAGACGTTGACGCTGTTTGACATGTTGTATGGCGTGAGTGAAGCCCGACTCGAAGCGACGGTCCGATCGATTTATGGTCTAGAAGTCCATCGGGATTTTCAAACGGCAAAGGTGATTTACGCTTACCCGACAATAAAAGAAGAAGCAACCGCAATTCAGGCCAATCAACCGATTGCTGCCGCCTTAAAAGGTGAACTTCGACAGGGCAGCCGATTTGCTTACTGGACCGAAATTCTCCGGAACCGTGATGGGCTAAACTACGGCGGAAAAGTGGTGGTATTTTTGACCGAAGATTTGTCGAAAATTGAAGGCGAGATCAAAAGTCGTTAGGCAAAGTCGTTAAGCCAAAAGTCGTTAGATCAAAAGTCGTTAGGGTTTGGTATGCAACTTCGTCAGTGGATTCCATTTTTTGACACAACTGCGCAGGATTGGTCCTTGGAAGCGCGGGTTTTGCGATGGCTTACGTTTGTTTGGATTTTGTTGGGGTTGGTCGTTGTATTCTCTGCGTCCTATCCCGCTGGAAATAGTGAATTTAATAATGGCTGGCATTATCTTCAACGACAGGCTCTTTTTGTTGCGATTGGTCTTGTTATATTCAATTGGATTGTTCATTCGCCATTACGGATCATTCTAGGCTATGCCCACTGGGGACTGCTTCTGTTTTTAAGTTTGATTTGGGTGACAACATTGCCGTTGCCGGGAGTCAGCACAACCGTTGGGGGATCGTCGCGTTGGATTCCGATCGGGCCGTTTTTGATGCAACCTTCGGAATTTATTAAGCCGTTTTTAGTATTACAAAGCGCCCGAATTTTTGGACAATGGGACAGGTTATCTTGGAAAACTAGATTGACATGGCTCGGGGTATTTGTATTAGTATTACTTGGCATTTTAATTCAGCCTAACCTGAGTACGACAGCACTCTGTGGGGCGACCATTTGGTTGATTGCGTTGGCCGCAGGATTGCCCATGCAGTATTTACTCGGGACTGGAATCGGCGGAGTGTTATTGGCGACATTGAGTATTGCATTTCGGGAATACCAGCGAAAACGGATCATGTCATTTTTGAATCCCTGGGCAGATGCAGTGGGCGATGGCTATCAATTGACCCAAAGTTTGATGGCCATTGGATCAGGTGGGCTATTCGGCACGGGCTATGGTCAATCGGTCCAGAAGATTGGTTTTTTACCGATTCAATATACTGATTTCATTATTGCGGTATTTCTAGAAGAGTTTGGGTTGGTTGGTGGATTGGTTGTTTTAATTATGCTTGGGATCTATGCCACTATGGGATTTCGGATTGCTCAAAAGGCAACTACAACTATTCATCGTTTAGTGGCGATCGGTGCGACTGCCTTAATGGTTGGGCAAGCACTTTTAAACATTGCCGTTTCGACCGGAGCAATGCCAACGACCGGACTCCCATTTCCATTTTGGAGTTACGGCGGAAGTTCAGTGTTGTCTAGTTGTATTACGGCAGCACTGTTAATTCGGGTGGCACGGGAAAGTAGTGAAGTGGTGGAGTTACCGATACAACGATCGGGTTTACGATCGGGTTCTCAGTCTGGAACTGTCATTAGTTTCCCGAAAAAAACGTCATCAAATTGGCTCTCAAATTTTAGAAAAAAACGATCTAAAACAATCTCTGACAAAATGTCTGATACAAAACGCAATCGTCCCCGTCGTAGAAGGCCCGGTGGACGATCGCGTTAGTATTCCACAATATAATTCAATTCTGCTAGCAGATTAGCCGACAGAATTGAATTTTTTAATTAGTCCTAAGCGGTTTCCAGTATCAACTTCGATCGTTTTAGAACTTCAGGAATCTCGATCGGATACTTACCATCAAAACAAGCCGAGCAAAAATTACTTGTATCCTGATGGGTCGTCTCCAGCATTCCATTTAGAGACAAATAACCAAGAGAATCTGCGCCAATATGGTCCGCAATCTCCGATACGGTCATGTTTGCCCCAATCAACTGACTTTGATTATCCGTATCAATGCCATAGAAACAAGGATGGGTCACAGGCGGGGACGAAATTCGCATATGCACTTCCGTTGCACCCGCATCCCGCAAGGCTTTCACAATCTTTCGACTGGTCGTTCCACGAACAATTGAATCATCCACAATAATGACCCGTTTACCCTTCAGCACATCTTTTAGTGGATTTAACTTCATCCGAATTCCGGCTTCCCGCATGGCTTGAGTGGGCTGAATGAACGTCCGTCCCACATATCGATTTTTAATCAGCCCTTCCGCATAGGGAATTCCGGATTCCTGGGAAAAGCCGATCGCCGCTGGAATCCCTGAATCCGGGACTGCAATGACAATATCGGCATCGATCGTCGATTCTTTGGCCAACTGCCGACCAATTCGCATCCGATAGGTATACAGGGTTTCCTCATTCATCACACTATCGGGCCGTGCAAAATAGATCATCTCAAAAATGCAGAGCTTATGATCGACTTTCTCCGCCCATCGCGTTGAAGTCATCCCAGTTTCCGTAATGCAAACCAACTCACCCGGTTCCACATCTCGAATAAAATCAGCCCCAACAATATCTAATCCACAAGTCTCCGAAGCCAATGCATAGCGAATTGGATCCATGGGCGACTCCCGTGGCAACGTGCCAATTACCAAAGGCCGCACCCCACTTGAATCCCTGGTTCCGTACAACGCATCCGGTGTCCCAATCACCAAACTAAATGCCCCAACGGATCGCTTACAGGCCGTGACGATCGCGGTCGTCCAATCCGCACCATCATCCACCGCCTCCCCGATCGCCACCGCAATCATTTCTGAATCCGTTGTCGTCAAGAGATTAGGGCTACGCTCCAATAGCTCCTTATGTAATGTTTCCGTATTCACCAAATTTCCATTGTGGGCCACGGCCAAGGACCCCCGACTTGTCTTCACGACCGCAGGCTGGGCATTGACAGCACGACTTGAACCCGTGGTCGAATATCGCGTATGTCCTACGCCCATCGGTCCCGGTAGCGTATTCAAAATAGTCTCATTAAAAA
>JAJAYH010000039.1 GCA_026786325.1 Alkalinema sp. CAN_BIN05
ACCTCAAGCTGACTAATCAACTCTTCCAATGTCACGCGACGACGTTGGGGAGGTTGCGCCACGGCCCGACGACGGAGTTGTTTTTCCAGATTGCGCGGCAACGATCCCGGACCCATCGGATCGTTATCCGCAAAATCTTCATCTGAAAAATCTTCAACAGGCTCATGCCGATCGCGATCGCTCAAACTATCGGCCTTCAGCAAAATCAACATCGACGCATACAAAAACGCCTGTCCCGACTGAGAAAGATTAGCTTCGTATTGAGTTCGCTGGGTTGCCGTAAAGGGATTTAACTGCGCTAAAAAACGATCGATTACATCGATAACTTTGACATCCCAAGGATCAACTTCGCCTTTTTCAGCCAGGTCTATTAAAAAAGCAACCGCATCATGCGCAAGGGATTGGGTCATAGAACCGCAGGATTACCCAAAAATAATTCAATTTTCTAGTTAAAACTTTCTAGTTCATGCATTCTAGCAGAGGTTTTTCTAGCTGATTCATACGCAACAGCAATTCGGAATATGGGAAACTAGATATCAACTAAGTTTTCATTATTTTTCGCCCATGAACACCGCTTTCATTACGCTTGCTCTTCCTATTCCCGCCACAACAGCAGAATTCCACACCACGATCGAAACGGCACTCAAACATCACGGCGACCCACTACGCTGGGCCATTACCCGCATCGAAAACCAAATCGCCCACATTGAAGCGATCGTCACCACCACTTAAGAGGGTGTTTGAAAAGTCTAGGGTTGGACCATTGAGACCCGATCCCCCTAGCCCCTACGCCCTCCGGGCAGGCTACGCCACAAAAAAGGGGGAACTAGAATTCAACTCTTAGTCCCCTTTTCAAGGGGGATTTAGGGGGATCGGGTCTTTTGATACCAACGAAAGAAATTTTCAAATGTTTTCTAAGACTCACCATCCTTCATCCTCAACGCCCATGATTCCCTACACCGTCATGCTCATTGTCCCCACCGGAATCGGGGCAGCCATCGGCGGGTATGCCGGAGACGCATTACCAACCGCCAAAGCTATTTCCCAGGTGTGCGATCGGCTGATTACGCACCCAAATGTTATGAATGGTGCACAACTCTACTGGAACTTGCCTAATACGCTGTACACCGAAGGCTATGCCCTTGACCAATTTGCGGCAGGCCACTGGAACCTGCGCCCCGTCCACCAAAATAAAATTGGACTCTTAATAGATAGCGGTACCGAACCCGATTTAATTGCCCGACATCTCCAAGCCGCCGATGCTGCCCGCGCCACCCTCGGCCTCACCCTCACCGACTATGTATTGACCGATGAACCGCTGAATGTCGGCATTCAAACCGCCGAGTCTGGAGCCACTTGGGGCACGATCGGCAACCCGGACAGCCTGTTGCGCGCTGCAGATAAATTGATTAATCAAGCTGGGGCAACTGCGATCGCGGTTGTTGCCAGATTTCCAGAAGACCTCCCAGAAAATGCGCTCCACGACTACCGACATGGCCAAGGCGTTGATCCTTTAGCCGGAGCTGAAGCCGTCATTAGTCACCTGATCGTCCGTCACTTCAAAATCCCCTGTGCCCATGCTCCGGCCCTCTCGCCGCTTGAACTCGACATCGGCATCTCGCCAAAATCTGCCGCTGAAGAACTTGGCCATACCTTTTTACCCTGTGTTTTGGTGGGTCTCAGCCGCGCTCCGCAATTTGTTCAGGCCAATCTGATGGAGACTAATCTTAGGCAAGCCAATTCATTCGATCGTCCCCAACTCACCGACATTCACCGGAATCAAGTTAACGCGCTAGTTTTGCCAGAAAGCGCCTGCGGGGGGAGCGCCCTGTTGCACTTAAGCCAAACATCGACCCAAATTATCACCGTACGAGAAAATACAAGTCGGATGCAAGTCACGCCCGAAGATCTGGGAATCCGATCGATCTCCGTTAATTCATACCTCGAAGCAATAGGCGTTCTTGTCGCCCACCGAAGTGGTATTTCTCCAGCCGCCCTCAGCCCCAAAATCGATCGAATTCGATGTCTTTAGCTCGTTCCGCGACGTTTCCCATGACTTCACGATCGCGCACTCCATTACAATGAAGCCGTAACAATCGTTCTATCCCGTTAATCTCTATGCAACCCATGTCCCGATCGCAAATCTTGTTAGCTCTAGGAGTCACGGCGATCGTCCTGTTGGGCATTGCTAAAACCTGGACCTATTTTGGTGCGGTCCAAATTCTCAGAGTTTTTTGGAACCCAACTCATGCGGTTTGGGGTGTGGGACTGGCTATTGCTATTACGATCGCTAGCACCGTTATTTACACCCTTTGGGACGATTATCGTAAGAGCGCGGACTACTACCTAGATTTGCTCTTAAGCCCCCTCGCGCTTCCGGATCTAATCTGGATTGGACTCTTACCGGGACTGAGTGAAGAACTTCTGTTTCGCGGGGTGATGTTGCCAGAGTTTGGCTTGGATTGGGTGGGTGTTGTGTTGTCGAGCTTGTGTTTTGGGGCGATGCATCTGAGTAGCTTGAAACAATGGTCCTATGTGATGTGGGCCACGTTCATCGGCGGAGTCTTTGCCTGGAGCGCCATCATTAGCGGTAATCTTCTTGTCCCGATCGTGGCCCACGTCTTCACAAACCTAATTTCTGCCATTGTCTGGAAAATTCGCCAGTCTGACTCCGCCGCTTAATGGCTAGATTGACATTTGATCTGCGTATCATTTTTTACAAAGGGCGAAATATAAGGTTTTAATGTTTTTCTAGCATCAGGAGATGAAACGATCGTTGGCACAGCCTCCCGAAGGGAATCGTCCCTAATTTAAAATCCTCTCAAACCGTCTATCTGTATATATTCAAGCAAAATTGTAATTTTCTCAGATGGAAGATTACTTAACATCAGGGCACTCCGACTAATCTATGTATTTGTAGTATAAAAGGGTGCTTTTCTACTACAAATGAAAAGCAAAACTATGCCATGATTACGGAGATGAATAGCGTTAAGTTATGCATTATTTTATCTCGACACGTTAGCTCCATAAGTTTCGAGAATATTCCAACGAACTCAAGTTATCTCAAGTCATAAATTTAAGCCATAAATTCCTGCACCTAGACAATGCAGCAGCTTCTACTCTAATGACCTCTACCCCCACTCTTCACCCATGACTACTTGTGAAGCTATCATCCAACAGTCCCGACTTCTCCATCATTGGCTCGAAGCCATTCCCTTTATCGATTACCACGGCTGGCAAATTCGAGCCTGTCCTGAAAGTAACGGTTGGGTTTGGGAAATTGTTGAGCCACCAGAGTTCGGCAATAGTTATTTTGAATCCGGCGAAGTCTACCCGAACCGATCGCGGGCGTTACTTTCTGCTCGACGGTTAATTATTCGATTATCCGTTACTCAAGCGCTTTCTCCAGTGCTAGAGGACTTCTGCAAATCGGGAACCCTGAATGCTGAAGAAACGCACAACTTGCTTCATAGTATCCATTCCGAAGGATTCACACCGATCGCAACCTAACCACGACTTAAACGGTGATGAACCCAGACTCTAGGGTTTCCTGAAAATTCGATCACTTAGCCATTATTTATTATTTGCCATCACCTATTACTTACTCGATCGCTAACTAAAAATTAGTCTAAATCTCTATGAGTGAAGGGCTTCGCCTGATCTCCCACATAGGTCGCAGCAATGTGGCCGTTACCAACCATTTGATATTTATAAGTCACTAATCCTTCTAGCCCAACAGGACCACGGGGCGGCATTTTCTGGGTACTAATGCCAACTTCTGCCCCAAATCCATAGCGGAATCCGTCGGCAAATCGGGTTGAGCAATTTTGGTAAACACCCGCCGCATCAACTTCGGCCAGAAACTGCGCGGCAGTTTGAGCATCTTCCGTGACGATCGCTTCCGTATGGCGAGATCCATAACGCGTAATATGTTCAATTGCCTCGTCTACATTGCGGATAATCCGAATTGATAAGATTAGTTCACCATATTCAGTCACCCAATCTTCATCGGTGGCTGCCGTCGCATTAGATAAAATCTTACAAGTTGCCTCGTCGCCGCGCAATTCAACGCAGCACTCCTTTAGTGCGATCGCGACCTGTGGCAGAAATGTCGCCGCAATTGATTCATGGACCAATAAGGTTTCGATCGCATTACAGGCTGCTGGATATTGAGTTTTAGAATCAATCACGATCGGAATTGCTTTTACAAAATCGGCAGCTTTATCAACATATAAATGACAAATCCCATCCGCATGACCCAACACCGGAATTCGGGTATTATTTTGCACAAATTGCACAAATGAATTCGAGCCACGGGGAATAATCAAATCTACATAGGTATCGAGTTTCAACAATTCAAAGGTCTCTTCTCTTGTCGTCAAAAGCTGAACCAGACTCGCGTCAAGCCCAACGGCTTCAAGTCCTGCATGAATTGCCTTTACCAACGCCATACACGATCGGACCGCCTCCTTGCCCCCTTTCAAAATCAAACCATTTCCTGATTTTATCGCCAAGCTAGAAATCTGCATCACGGCATCAGGCCGCGCCTCAAAAATCACCCCCAACACGCCCATCGGGCAACTGACGCGTTTCATCACTAGCCCTGTATCTAGTTCTCGATGGATTTGCAATTCGCCGATCGGGTCCGCTAGTTTCACCACATCCCGCACGCCTGCTATTGCCCCATTCAATTTAGTCCGATCGAGTTTTAACCTTGCATACAGCGCCGATGAAATCTGATCTTCAACTGCTGCCGCGCAATCGGCCTGATTCGCCGCCACAATCTCATCAGCATGGCTCAACAATGCATTTGCGATCGACTCCAGCGCTTCGTTGCGACGCGCAATCGGCTCTAGGGCCAGCGATCGGGCACTGGTGCGAGTCTTCTGGGCGAGAGTAACAAGATTGGGGGCGGCGGTCATGGAATGCTCGGTTACGCAAGAACTAGACTAAAAAGTATAGGCCATTACTAGGGACGATCGCCCTAGAGAAACTTGGATTACTCAGTGATACCAAATGATGCCAAATATCGATATAAGCCAGTTCTCTTAAGATTTTTTGTTCTCCTTGGGATCATTTTGGGTCTTGATAAAAGTATGATTTGATGCTCACTCTTCTGAAGAGTTCTATGAAGCTGGATAGTGGAGTACATCCAAAAAATAGATTAAAGTAAAATCATTGACGATCGGTTAGCAATTCCATTCTGACTTTGAGAGGAATCTATTAAATGGTGACAAAAGACTTTATCCTCAAAAATCTTGACGAACTTCCAGAAAACCGTTTGCATGAGGTTCTGGACTTCATTTTATTTTTGCGATATAGACAAACAGAAGAAGAGCTTGAGGATGCTGAAGATATCGCAGGTGCGAAAAAATCTCTCGCAGAACCGGACTTCATTACCCTAACTGAAATGAAACAAGAACTAGGGCTGCGTTAGATGAGTTATGAGATCATCATTAAGCCCGCAGTCCTGCGATATCTTCGCAAATCAGATAAAGATTTGCAGCAACTTATTGTGGATTCGATCGATTTGTTGAGCCATAATCCCTGTCCTGATGGATGTAAAAAGTTGAAAGGCGAAACCGATTTATACCGAATTCGGATCGGTGGAATTTATCGTGCTATATATGAAATCAGAGACAAGCAACTAGTCGTGACGGTGATTAAAGTGGGACATCGTAAGGATATTTGCCGTTAAGTTCTTATTTTTTGCCGAGAAATTGTTTTTGGACGTTGTAACGGAATTATTAAATAACGTCAGTTCTGTTTAAGCCGTAGGAGCTAAAACCCACTCCAGTCTCAATCCAGGCTTTTTCGGCTGATGACAATAAGCAATAAGCCCACAGAGAATATTAATAAAGCAGTTCGTTGGGCTGCGATGACGAGAATGCTCAATCTGGGAAATATTCTTTAATTGGTCAATCACGGTTTCAATAATCGAACGTTTGCGCGACAGCAACTTGTCATTTAACCGCATCAGTTGATTCTTCTGGTTCCGTCGCGGCTTGGCAAAGAAGTGAATGCCAAACGCATCTAGAAGCTCTTTGGCCAGTTTCTTACTGACGTAGCCTGGGTCGGCAAAGACCCGTCCAGTCAAGGCTTTCAACAAATTAAGCACAGGCTTACGGTCGTCGGTATTCCCCGGTGTCACGGTAATGTTGAGCAACTCGCCACATTCATTTACAACTAGGTGTAGTTTCAACCCGTAAAACCAATCTACAGAGGTCTTGCCTCGTGCGGCAATGCCTTTGAATACCCGATGTGAGATGCGACGGTTATGACAGACTTTAAGGCTAGTTGCATCGACAAACCCAATTCCCGTATCTGCCCCGAAGCAAGTCTTCAGATAACAACAGAGCGGCATCATGCATGATGGCATCCAAGTCACGAATCGGCTGTAGCTGACCAGTCCTGGAAAGGCATCGGACCAATATTGACGGACTTGATGGTGGTAGTAGCTTTTGAAGTTGCGATAATGACTTTGGTGAAATGCGATCAGAATCGTCATGATTTCACTCAAGCCCAAGGAACGCGGACGGTTACGAGTTTTCAGGCCGTTGCCCAGTAACTGACGTTTCCACTGCGGTTCAAAGGCTTGGCAAAAATCATCGACATGACAAAACAGTTCTTCTAAGCTAGACATGGTGGAGGATCCTGCTGATTGGTTTACAACTTCAGCCTAACGGTTCCTCCTTTTTTTGCCTTCTCTAGCCGCACATCTTATCCAAAACTGACGTTAAAATAAGTCGCACTTCCAGGTTTACACGCAATTTCCTTACCTGTGACATCGACAGTGACAACCTCAAAGGCAAACGTTGGAAGTTTGGGTTTTGGTGGCGGTTCTGGTTGCGCGATCGATTCTGGTGTAGGAATTGGAGGAACGATCGGCTCAACAACAGGATGAGTTATGGCAAATGCCGCAATCACACGGTCTTCGATCGCCTCCACTTCATCCGCTGTCAACTTCAATTCTTTTTTCCAATAATCTTGGAGTTCTGTCTTTGCCCGATCGCCCAATGGAAACTTAAATTCTAATTCTTCAACCAAACAAGCCTCATACTCTTGCAAGTTTTTTTTATGTTCACGATAAGGCTGGCGTTCGTCATTTTCGATCGTTAACGCTACTTCTGGATCGAGCTTTAATTCAAATTGCTTTCCATTCAAAATTTGTCGTCCCGTCGGACCAATCTCACCATCTCGTATGAGATATTCTTCTTAATGTATGGTAGCTATGAAATCGATTGGGGTTGCAATCGTGATATTTTCATAAGGATTCAACACGAACAAATCCTTGTCGTTTGTGAGAATGTAATTTGCATATCCACTAATGGCTAATTTAAGGAATTTATTATCTTTGGGATCGCGACAATCTACGATCGTCTTTGTGATTTCAACCATTTCAACGAGTTCTAGAAAGTCTGCTAAAAATTGATTGCGCCTTTCAACCGAAACATATCGATCGAAGCGCAACAGGTTAAATACATCAGTTAGTTCTTCCAGAACAGCTTTAGAGAGAATAATTTCACTCTCTGAAGTGACAACTGCATCAAATGCTTTCCGTGCCAGAGATGTTTTAAATAATGAGGCACTGAGAAGTAAATTTGTGTCAAGAACAACTCTGACATTATTCATTGAGTATGGATTGTACAATTTCTGGGGTTAGTCCATTGGCTTCGGCTGCGTCACTCAAGTTGTCCATAGTTGTTTGCAGTTGAGTAACGCTCATGGCACGTTTCATCCATAGATTCATGAGTGCCTGAACTTTTTGTTGTTGCGCTGGATTTGCGCCTAGAAAGGTTCTGGCAACCTCTGCATCAACTTGAAGTTCGATCGTTTCCATAAGTTTTACGATGTTGTCTATCTTTGATATTCCTATTATAGATGATCTCAAAATACTTTCTAAATAGTGCCAGCCTGAAATACTTGGCCAATTACTTCTTCGATCGGTGGTTCTCCCACAGACAAATCAACAATTGACAATTCCGCTAGCATTGTGGAAACCGTTTTCGTTAGCATTTCTTGTGTGACTAAAAAACTGACTCTTAAACCATTGATTTCATGAACATCCGCATAAGTCTGAAGTTTCGCACGATCGTAGGCATAAGCAAACTCAATAGTGACTTCTCGCTTAGGTGAAAACCGCTCCACTAAGCCATCCAGACTGCCATCGTAAATCAGTTTCCCTTGGTGTATGGTCAAGACCCGATCGCACAGCGCTGTAATGTCCGCCATGTAGTGACTCGTCAGCAAAATCGTCGCATTAAACCGCTGATTATAATCCCGCAAAAACTGCCGCACCGCCAACTGCGCATTCACATCCAAACCCAACGTCGGTTCATCGAGAAACAATACCTTCGGCTCATGCAACAGCGAAGCCAACAGCTCAGCCTTCATCCGTTCACCCAGTGACAATTTGCGCACAGGCTGGGTGAGTTTGCCAGAGAGGCTCAACATATCGCTCAGTTCTTCAATGCGATGCTTGGCAGTCCGATCGCTAATGCCATAGACCGCCGCATTAATCCGCAATGAATCCAACGCGGGCAAATCCCAAATCAATTGCTGCTTTTGTCCCATCACCAAAGTAATGTCTTTGAGAAACTTAGCATGACGTTTGTAAGGCGTTTCTCCGCCCACCGTCACACTGCCTGTCGAAGGATAAATCAATCCTGTCAGCATTTTTAAAGTCGTTGTTTTCCCCGCACCATTGGCACCCAGAAACCCAACAACTTCGCCCTCTGCGATCTCAAAACTGACATCCTGAACTGCTTTGATTTCCTTATAGGTGCGCTTAAAAAAATGATTAAGAGTCCCCTTCAGGCCAGGTTCCTTAACCGCAACTGGATAGACTTTGCTGAGGTTTTTAACAGAAATTCCTGACATGATGAGAGGCTCCGATCGATAATCTAAATCGATAACTTAACTACAGGATTTTATCTAAAACCCTTCACAAATCCGGTCCCTCTTATTAAGAGGGTTAGAGGGATCTCTTACTCAGCCGCTTCCGGTTTCAACAACGGGAATGCAATCACATCGCGAATGCTAGGCGAATCAGTCAAAACCATAACCAAACGATCGATCCCGATGCCTAATCCACCCGTTGGCGGCATCCCATATTCTAACGCTGTAATGAAATCTTCATCAACGCCTTGCGCTTCTAGATCCCCTGCTGCTTTACGTGCCGCCTGTGCTTCCAATCGTTCACGCTGATCCAATGGATCGGTTAACTCCGAGAAACTATTCGCGGTTTCACGTCCGACGATAAACAATTCAAAACGCTCTGTCAGACCGGGTTTCGATCGGTGTGGTTTTGCCAATGGCGAGATTTCAACGGGATAATCCGTGATGAATGTCGGTTGAATCAATGTTGTTTCGACTTTCTGTTCAAAGGCTTCGTTCAGCAATTTACCAATAGAAGGACAATCGTCAATATTATGAATACCTGCTGCTTTTGCTGCCGCGATCGCCTCATTTAAATCTGTGAACGTAGCAAAATCAACACCCGTCGCGTCCTTTACCGCATCATGCATCGTAATGCGCTTCCAAGGTGACGTTAAACTAATGGGCGTTTCTTGGTAGGTAATCTCTGTTGTCCCTAAAACTTCAGTCGCTGCGGTTGTAATTAGCGTTTCCGTTAGCGCCATCATATCGTTGTAGTCAGCGTAGGCTTGGTAAACTTCGATCGATGTAAATTCTGGATTATGCCGGGTTGAAATTCCTTCGTTTCTAAAAATTCGCCCCAGTTCAAATACCTTCTCAAATCCGCCGACAACCAGACGCTTTAAATGCAGCTCAGTTGCGATACGAAGATATAACTCCATATCCATTGTGTTGTGATATGTGACAAATGGACGCGCATCGGCCCCGCCAGCTTCCGAGGTCAATGTGGGCGTTTCGATTTCGATGAAGCCATCCCGATCGAGATACCGACGAATGGAAGCGGTGATCAGCGCTCGTCGTCTAAATGTTTCGCGTACTTCAGGATTGACGATCAGATCAATATATCGCTGACGATAGCGCGTGGTGATGTCGGTCAAGCCGTGGAATTTGTCGGGAAGCGGCAACAGAGATTTGGTGAGCATCTCAAATTCTTTGACATAAACCGATAGTTCGCCTTTATCGGTGCGCTTGAGGGTGCCCTTTGCGCCGATGATGTCGCCCATATCGGTGAGCTGTTTTAAATTCGTAAAGGCTTCAGGGAACCGCTCGCCCATGAATTCTTGGATGCGTTTTTTATCGAGATAAAGCTGAATTGTCCCCGTTTCGTCTTGCAGCGTAAAAAATGCCAATTTCCCGAATACGCGCCGGGTCATGATGCGTCCGGCGACGGCAACGTCCACTTCATTTTCTTCCCCATTGGGCAAGTCCACGTACTTCGTCTGAAGGTCCGCCATGCTATGGGTGGACTTCCATTGATAGGCAAAGGGGTTCATGCCGATGCTTCGGAGTTGGTCCAGTTTTTCAATACGTGTGGCGCGCAGATCTTCGGATGCCATTGGGGGGTCTCTTAGAGTCTCAAATTAAACGGAGTTCATCATTATATCGATAGATTGACCTCGGATTGCCACGAGACGCAACAAACTAGATACAACAAAACCTGCACTGGAAAACCAATGCAGGCTGTTAATACTTGGAATCTAGTCCAAGGCACTTAATTTGAAGTCAAATCGTTAAAGATTAACGACGACCACCCCGACGACGACGGGCACTTGCTTTACGCTTTGCCTTTTCTTGGGGAGTTTCAAAGTGCTGATTCTTTCGGACATCTTGGAGAATTCCGGCACGAGAGACCTGACGCTTAAAACGTCGTAATGCCGACTCGATACCTTCATTTTCTCCCACTACGACCTGGGCCATGAGGTACGCTCCTCGGGATAAGTGAATAGGTGTGCTAGGTGATTACCAGTTCAAGACTAGTAATCGCGACGGCCACCACCGCCACCGCCGCCACGACCACCACGGTCGCCGCTGCCACCGCCACCGCCC
>JAJAYH010000040.1 GCA_026786325.1 Alkalinema sp. CAN_BIN05
CGGTAAACTGAGCTTGTACTCAGAAACTTTAGACATGCTGCATACGGTACCCACCTGGTTTTGACCAGGTCTCAAACTGAGGTAAGACGGCACTGCGGTGGACTTTCAAAGAATTTTAAAACTCCCTTGGTTGCAATATGCAGTTGAGGGAGTTTTTTATAAAATCTATAGAACTAGGCGACCTGCACGATCGATTTGGGGTGCAGCGAGTGGATTAGTATCGCAAAAAAAGGGAAAGCAAGCTGCCTTCCCTTTAGATTTACCTTTTAGATTTAGTTGCTAGAAATAATAACTAGTAGGTTTCAACGTGCCAGCGTCCTTCTTTTTTCATCGATCGGACGTATTCCTTCCAAACGATGCCTTCCTTTGTCGCTTCAGCACCCAGCGCCTCCTCAATTCCCGGCTCCATTCCACGCAACCCGCAGATATAGGTGTGGGTTTTAGGATTTTTAATCATGCCCCACAGCTCAACAGAATTCTCTGCCACCCGGTTTTGGATATACATCCGTCCGCCCTCAGTGTTTTTCTGTTCCCGGCTGATGGCATAGGTCAAACGGAAATTGTCAGGATAGATTGTCTGCATCTCTTCAAATTCTTCCTTGTACAGGATATTCGCTGTCTGAGGAACGCCAAAGACTAACCAAGCCTTACCTTTGTAGCTGTTGTAGTCAGCATTAGCGGCCCGCTCATTGTCCTTAAACATTCGCCACAGATAAGCCCGCATCGGTGCAATGCCAGTCCCCGTTGCGAACATGATGACATTAGTGTCCTCTTCAGTCGGCAAGAGCATTTCCTTGCCCGATGGACCCGTGATTTGAACCGGATCGCCTGGTTTCAACGCGCAAAGGTAAGCGGAGCAAACTCCTTTGATGGTCTCGCCCGTATCATTTTTGTATTCCAACTCGCGAACACAAAGAGACACTGTCTTATCATCCACATCATCTCCATGACGCGTGGATGCGATCGAATAGAGACGCAACTTATTAGGCTTGCCTTTCGCATCAGTTCCCGGCGGGATAATCCCAATGCTCTGACCTTCGACATACTCTAGCTCACTGCCCGAAATATCAAATTTCAGGTGCTGCACAATGCCAACCCCGCCGTCTGAAACTAACGCTTCATTGGAAATCAACTTCCCAGTCAGCGGACTGTTGGGACGATAGATATTGACCTTAACGTCTGCATGAGCTTTCTTTTTAGCAGCAGGTGCAGCCTCTGTAGACTCAGCGGGAACAGCAGGTGCCGTATCTGTAGATTCAGCAGGCGTTGTAGAAGAAGTCATTAGCGGCGCGGTACCATCAAGCGGTGACACATTGAGAATTTTTCCACCTTGACCAAGGATTTGGCGGGTGAACTGGGTCATGCGATCGTAAGCCACATTAAAAAAAGTGGAGCCACTCGTTCGATGGCCACGTAACCCAACCACTTCATACCGATAAACACGATTGCCCGAAGACTGAGGACCACTTGCGCTGGAATTAAACATCTCGATAAATCTCTCCGAAAACCTATGAATCCTGTCATCATTTATTAAGTATTTATTCTCCCCCATCCTGGGACATCAAGCTACTTTCTCTAGACTCAAAACCATGAATTCCGCCGTCAACCTTGTAGAGGAAGAGGCATGTCTCGTAGAGTTCCGCCTAGATAAACAGCCTTAAGCCTTGGCCGATACTTAGCCTTAACCACTCCCACAAGACGAACTCATGAGCTGGGGCACATATTGGGGCGACCAAAGACCTATCAAATGAGTCAGCTTGTGATGTAGTCTATTGAGAGCAACTGACGAGTAGTTTAATGGACCTGTTACGGGATTAAGTTATCCCTTGATACCAAATGAGGCTTACTTCGATAAAACTGAGTTGACGATTTTTGTTCTTTGAGGGGACCTATGACTAAGCCAGACCGTGTGGTACTCATTGGCGTTGCTGGAGATTCCGGCAGCGGTAAGTCCACATTTTTGCGCCGGATTTCCGATCTGTTCGGCGAAACTTTTGTGACGGTGATTTGCCTTGACGACTATCACAGTCTGGATCGCAAACAGCGCAAAGAGACGGGAATTACCGCTCTTGATCCCCGCGCCAATAATTTCGATCTGATGTATGAACAGATCCGCGACATCAAAGCGGGCAAAAGCATCATGAAGCCGATCTATAACCACGAAACTGGGGAACTTGATCCGCCGGAAAATGTTGATCCGAATCATATTGTCGTGATTGAAGGATTGCATCCTTTGTTTGACGAACGAGTCCGATCGTTAATAGATTTCAGCGTCTATCTAGACATTGAAAACGATGTCAAGGCGGCTTGGAAGATTCAGCGCGATATGTCCGAACGTGGTCATACGCTTGATGATGTCATGCAGGCAATCAATTCTCGTAAGCCTGACTTTGATGCCTTCATCGATCCTCAGAAAGCTCATGCGGATGTCGTGATTCGTGTGTTGTCCACCAACTTAATCAAAGACGACAAAGACCGTAAGGTATTGCGCGTTCAGATGATTCAGCGCGATGAGATTCAAGGATTCGATCCGGTTTATCTGTTTGATGAAGGATCGACAATAGACTGGATTCCCTGTGGCCGTAAGCTGACGTGTTCTTATCCTGGAATTCGGATGCACTACGGACCGGATGGATATTATGGTCATGAGGTTTCGATTCTAGAGGTCGATGGCCAGTTTGATAACCTAGAAGAAGTCATCTACATCGAGAAGCACCTCAGCCAAACTTCGGCTCGTCATCCCGGCGAAATCACCGAACTACTGCTTCAGCATAAAGAATATCCTGGCTCCAACAACGGAACAGGCTTATTCCAGGTGTTGACGGGTGTGAAAATGCGGGCGACTTACGAACGTCTGACAAAGGGTTCTAAAAAGGTTGCTGCTGTCGTTTAAGAGAATGTAATCTCCTGCGAATGTTTTCATCATTTGTAGGAGATTATTTGAATTGATAATAGCGGTTCAATAAATTCAATTTTACGGTGGGTGCAGGGCTAAAAGCAGGCATCCAGTTTGAGTTTTAGATTAATCACTTTAGATGGGTGGACTTGCGCCATGGTTGTAAATCGCAAAAATCGAGCGACCTCGACTCGCAATAAATTAGCGCCCGGTGCGGCCCGAACGGCTAACCAAGCTCCATTGCCTGTAGATGAAAGTTTAACTGCTGAATCCGCTGAATCTACTACTGAGGTTGGCGATGATGCAAGTACGGATGCGATCGTAAGCGCTGAACTTGTGGTTAAACCAACAGATGGGTCAGCAGATAAGCCAGCAATAGCAACGTTAAGCATTGAGCCGACGATCTCCGTCATAATAGATGAGCCGACGATCGTCCTTGCTGTTGAGACTCCTGCTATCGAGCCTGCGGATAAACCTCCAGAGAGTCCATCCACTGCGCGTAACAAATCAAAAGTTTCCAGCAACAAATCTGTTCAACCTACCAAAGGAGACAAAATCATGACCCAAGATGCTGCCAAATCTTCACCCGTTGTTGCTAAAAAAGAAAGCGCGATCGCAGTTACAGGATCTGCCCTACCCGTCCGTCCTGTAACACCTAATGCAGTTAAATTCGTTGGAATGTTTTCGTCTGCTGGCGATCGGCCCATTGGCGCAAGCGGTTTGGTTATCTTCGGTACCTACTTGAATGGTCGTCCAATAGAAGCCTCTAGCCTAAAATTATTTGAAATGCTACCCGGCGATCGGCCCGTGTTTTCCGATGAAATGAGCTATGTTCCGGGGACTGCCGATGGTGGTCGTCCGATTATGACCAGTCCGGCTGGATTGATGAATGCAGGAGAAATGATGGGTAGCCGTCCCATTTTCAGCAACGATATTGTGGATCCAAACCCTGCTACGTTGATGGGCTATTTAGATTAGTCTCAAAATTTAATCTGATAAAAAAGCGCTGGAATGATTCGGCGCTTTTTTATATCTATTGTTTATCATCTATTTTAGTAACTATGAAAAAGTACATCTTGTTTGGGTCTTATTGTGAAAACGTCCTAGAGCGTCGTACTCCCTATCGTGATGCGCACCTAGCCGGACTCAAACATCAACAAGAAGCAGGGATTTTAATTACCCTAGGTCCAACTCAAGATTTGACCAAAGTCTTTGGTATTTATGAAGCTGATGATGAGGCTACTGTCCGATCGTTAATTGAAGGCGATCCCTATTGGCAAAATGGGATTTGGACAGAATATGAGATCAAAGAATGGATTCAAGCGATCGGATAATTATTCAAAACCAGACTCATTAGCTTTGAACTGATTGACTTTGCATTGAGGCCAATCAGTTGAGCATTGAATATACCGGAATCAGGAGAGCTGTTTTCTGTGACAAAAATTGAGTCATTTCGATCGCAACTTGATTCGGGAAATGATAGTGAAAAAAGTGTCGTCCATCGGGTACTGAAATAATCCGATCGCCCGATTTCATGAATTTCGTCCAAGCCTGCGCAACTTTTTGGGAAACCACAAAATCTGATTCGCCACTACACAGCAACAATGGTACCTGCAACATCACCGAATCTAAGTTTGCAATCTTGTATAAAGAATGGGGCGAAGGTGAGGAACCGAGATCATTTTGTAGTAGGTTAACCAACGTCTTAATTGAATGCGGCGAAGACCCAAATAATTCCCGAGAAAATTGGGCTAACACTCGTAATTGAGTACAAGGCGTGGTCAATCGTTGTAAATAATAATGGACGTGCCAAGTTAATCCGGGCTGCGGTGCAACGCCTAAAAGTGTCAATGTTTTTACAAATTCAGGCACGCGCTCTGCCGCATACATAGCCACGACACCACTGATGCCATGCCCCGCCAAATGAATGGGCCGATCGGATTGTTTGAGATAGTTCACCAATAGATTAACGGCTTCGACCAAAGAACTGGCTTCATCGCTACTTTGCTGATACTCCCATCGAGCAACGGCATAGTTCTTATTTAAGATTTTCAATAATGGCAAATCAAAATATTTTAAACTCGGACTCGCACTCACCCAAAGTAATGAGTCTTGCGAAGAAATAGTATTACCGTAACTACTGGGATGAAATGCTTGAAAGGAACGGGAGATAGACGACATGAACAGAAACCTCGTTAATTGCTAGCCATACCAATGAATCATTAAAAATGAATCACTAAGAATGAATCGTTACACCGCGCAAACTCGCCCAGCTAACCATTCAAAATTTAAATAAAAAGCCCACGATCGCACATTAATGAAAATAAGAATGCATCAGGCCACTCATTTCATAGTTGCGATCGTAGAAGCTCCTATTTTCTAGAGAGAACGAAACACCTACAACCGCACTCATGCCACCAAACGGCACAATCTCCCAGGTCTGTATCAGGAACGATTGTAGGCAAAAGTATCATGTTGAGACCAAGTATCAGTAGTAATAATTGACAGTAATAATCAACTAGAATACTAAAAACAGTATGGCACTTATTGATAGTTCATGTCAATAAGTTTATTAAATCTCTAGTAAGATAATGAATAATGATAAATTTTGTGTGATTTGCACTAGATTTTAGGCAATTAAGATATAGAGATCTTAAAGAGACTAGATCTGCATAACAAGATTAAGGCAATAACTAAATTCGGCCAATAAATAAGCCGATCGTTCAATAGGGGACAATCGGCTTCACGAGACTAAATTGCAATAACATCCTAATTAATTTAACGCTGCAAGTTTCTCTATCGTCACGACATGCGGTTATAAATGAGGTTGTAGATGAGAACGATCGTCTAGGGAAATCCAAGCACTATTTTGATTCATCGAATCCGAAAGCGCCACTAATACTGCCACTAAATCAGCCCCTAACCAGCCTGATGAAATTTTTGATAATTCATTAGTTTGTACACAATGGACGAAATGTTCGCAGAGTGATTTCAGGGGTTCTTGATCCAGAATTGGGAGAACTTCTCGGGTCTGACGATCGGGACTAAAGGATTGCCCTGTTTTAACGAGTTCTCCGTAATGAATGATCAATTGTTCGGGTGCTAATTCATCAAAAATCATAGTGCCCCGATCGCCCACAACCGCCATGCGTCTCTGTTTGTCGCAATTGAGCCAAGAGAAATGTAAATCCGCACAAAATCCATTGGAATATTCCAACGTTGCCCAAATAGTATCGGCCAAGCCATTAGGAGACAAGTCAGTTTGAATATCCCGTTGCAGCCAGCTTCTTCCCCGCGCACTAACTCGTACAGGCCGATCGTCCAGCCAATAATTCAAAATTGCAATGTCATGTATGGCCAAATCCCACAGAGCATCTA
>JAJAYH010000041.1 GCA_026786325.1 Alkalinema sp. CAN_BIN05
ATGTGAAGACGAGCAGGCAATGCCTTGTTGATGGCGCTGGCAATCACATCCATGGGCAATCCGGTGATCTTCATGTCCAACTGAATCGCCGTGATGCCGTCTCTAGTTCCCGCGACCTTAAAGTCCATGTCGCCCAAGAAATCTTCGATGCCTTGAATGTCGCTGAGGACACGCACTTCATCATTTTCTTTAATCAGACCCATCGCCGCGCCGCCGACGGGTTTGGTAATGGGAACGCCTGCATCCATCAGCGCCAAGGTCGAACCACAAACCGAACCCATGGACGTGGATCCGTTGGAGGAAAGACATTCTGAAACAATGCGGATGACATAAGGAAAATCGACGCGGCTCGGTAAAACCGGAAGAAGTGCCCGTTCTGCTAAGGCTCCATGGCCAATTTCCCGACGACCGGGCGATCGCATAGGGCGGGTCTCTCCGACGGAATAGGGAGGGAAATTGTAGTGGTGCATATAGCGTTTTTCGCTATCTGGGCTGAGGTCGTCCAGTTCCTGTGCATCGCCAGGGGATCCCAGGGTCAACACGGATAGCACTTGAGTCAGGCCGCGATTGAACAAACCTGCGCCATGAACGCGCTTGGGCAATACGCCGACTTTGCAGGAAATCGGGCGAATTTCGTCGAGTTTACGACCATCAACGCGAACATTGTCTTCCACGACTTGAGCGCGCATCAGTTTTTTCGTGATGGACTTAAAGGTGTCCCCCACGATTTTGCTGCTGGCCGCTACTGCCAATTTGACGGGATGACCATCTTCAAGCGCTTCGATTTCAGTGACGATCGCAGCCTTCACTTCATCAAGGGCACCATCACGAATCGCCTTGTCTTTTTCAAAGCGAGCCAAGATTTCCTTAACAGGCTTAGTGGCACGTTCTGCAATGAACTGAATCAGGGTTTCGTCAGCCGCAGGTTGTTCTGCTGTGACTAGCTCGATGCCAAGCTCTTTAATCAGTTCAAGTTGAGCATTAATCAATTCACGGACCGCTTCATAGCCAAAGTCGATCGCCTCAATCATGTCAGCTTCAGGCAGCTCATTTGCGCCCGCTTCAACCATGATGATGCCTTCTTTGGTCCCAGCAACCACAAGGTCTAGGTCGCCTGCCAAAATTTCAGCGTAGGTTGGGTTTAGGATGAAATCATCACCCACTAAACCAACTCGAACGGCAGCCATAGGGCCATTGAACGGAATCTTAGCCAGCAAGGTTGCGATCGATGCGCCTGTTACTGCCAAGACATCCGGTGGAACTTTTTCATCCATGGACAATGTGGTCGCCACAATCTGAAGATCGTCGCGCATCCAGCTAGGGAACAACGGGCGCATGGGCCGATCGATCAATCGCCCTGTCAAAATCGCTTTTTCGGGGGGCCGGGACTCACGGCGTTGGAAACTACCGGGAATGCGCCCTGCTGCATACATTCGTTCTTCGTAATCAACCGTAAGCGGCAGAAAATCAATTCCAGGACGGCCTTTTGCACGGGTGGCGGTCACAAGGACTGAGGTGTCACCCGACTCAATTAGGACTGATCCCCCAGCTTGGGGAGCTAGAAGTCCAATTTTAAGCCGAATCTCCCGACCGTCGAAAGATATAGACTTTACAATTTCTTCCATGTAGCGCGCTACCTTTTCTCTCTCTTTTTGTTCTGTGGCAATCGTATCACTTATATATACGTAGGAATCGCAGATCTGCCCGAACAGTGTTCTTCGTTCCCAGGGGTACGCTCAATTATTGGGGGTCAAAATGCCGATCGGCGACAGAGAGGATCACGGATCTAGCGATACAGGTATTGGGCGAGGGTTATGATTTTCCGATAGAGTGGGGGGGGAAACACAGAATACCTAAAAAATCCATGAATTTATTGCAAACTGACGTGCCTAATGTTCTAGACGCTCAGAATTCGCCTCAAGCCGTTAAATTGCCCGATCTTCTGGCTCCAGCAGGAAATTGGGAATGCGCAAAAGCTGCGGTGGCAAATGGTGCGGATGCAATTTATTTTGGACTCGATCGATTTAATGCCCGGATGCGATCGCAAAATTTTACTGAGGCTGATTTGCCAGACCTGATGGCGTTTTTACATCAGCGTGGAGTGAAAGGCTATGTGACATTGAATACACTAATTTTTCAAGATGAATTAATTGAAGCGGCCCAATATATTCGGAGTGTGATTGCGGCGGGTGTGGATGCTGCGATCGTTCAAGACGTGGGGATTTGTAATTTGATTCGGCATATTTCGCCCGATTTCCCGATTCATGCATCGACGCAAATGACCGTCACCACAGCGGCGGGAGTTGAATTTGCGGCAGAATTAGGATGTCAATTAGTCGTGTTGGCGCGGGAATGTTCTATTACAGAAATCAATAAAATTCAATCTCAAATCAAAACAACCTGCGAATTACCGTTGGAAGTCTTTGTCCATGGTGCGCTATGTGTTGCCTATTCTGGACAATGTTTGACGGGTGAATCATTAGGGGGCCGATCGGCCAATCGGGGGGAATGTGCCCAGGCTTGCAGAATGCCCTATGACTTGATTTGTGATGGTGAAGAGGTGGAATTGGGCGATCGGCGATATTTGTTGAGTCCGCAGGATTTATCGGGATTGGAAGTATTGCCGGAGTTGATCCAATCAGGTGTGACTTGTTTAAAAATTGAAGGTCGATTGAAAGCACCGGAATATGTGGAAAATGTGACGCGGGTGTATCGTCAGGAGATCGATCGGGTCGCTGAATCGATGGGGTTGAATAAAGAATTTAAAGTGAGTTCGGACGATCGGTATG
>JAJAYH010000042.1 GCA_026786325.1 Alkalinema sp. CAN_BIN05
CCTTAAAGCCGTACTCAAAGAAGTCATGACCTCCGACGGGCAAATAGTTCTCTTCATTGATGAATTACACACCGTAGTTGGGGCTGGAGCTAGTCAAGGCTCCATGGATGCAGGAAATCTACTCAAACCAATGTTGGCTAGGGGCGAACTGCGTTGCATTGGGGCGACAACCATAGATGAATATCGTAAATATATTGAAAAAGATGCAGCCCTCGAACGGCGATTCCAACAGGTTTTCATAGATCAACCCACCGTAGAAGATACTATCTCAATTTTACGTGGCCTCAGGAGCCGCTATGAAAGTCACCACGAGGGAGTCACAATTTCAGATAGTGCCCTCGTTGCCGCCGCCGTTCTTTCCGATCGGTATATCAGCGATCGGTTTCTGCCCGATAAAGCCATTGATTTGATTGATGAATCAGCGGCAAAATTGAAAATGGAGAATACCTCTAAACCTCAACAACTGGATGAAATCGATCGTAAGATTTTGCAAATGGAAATGGAGCGTTTATCACTCCGAAAAGAAGAAGATAAAGGATCTCGTAATCGGCTAGAACGTCTAGAAAAAGAACTTGCAAATTTTAAAGAAGAACAAAGTTCACTGAATGCTCAATGGGAAGTGGAAAAAAATGGTCTAGAAGGACTGAAAAAAATAAAAGAAGAAATGGAGCAAGTAAGTGTTGACCTGCAACAGGCAGAACGGGACTACAATTTCACACTTGCCGCAGAATTGAAATATGGCACCTTAGCCGTATTGCAGAAAAAATTAGATGCATTTGAACAGCATTTAACCGACAAGCCAACATCAATGAAACCATTGTTACGCAATCAAGTCACTGAAGACGATATTGCTGACGTGATTAGTAAATGGACTGGAATCCCGATTACTAAACTAATTGCATCCGAAATGGATAAATTACTCAATTTAGAAAACGAATTGCACGATCGGGTCATCGGCCAAAACGAAGCAGTACAAGCCGTTGCGGACTCTATCTTACGATCGCGGGCTGGACTCGGCGACCCCAACCGTCCGATCGCATCATTCATCTTTCTCGGTCCCACAGGAGTCGGTAAAACAGAACTCGCCAAAGCATTAGCAGGCTATTTGTTTGACACCGAAGAATCAATGGTGCGGATTGATATGTCGGAATATATGGAAAAACAATCCGTATCTCGATTGATTGGTGCGCCACCCGGATACATTGGGTTTGATGAGGGCGGACAACTCACAGAAGCAATTCGTCGGCGGCCCTATGCGGTGATTTTGTTCGATGAAGTTGAGAAGGCCCATCCAGACGTATTCAATGTGATGTTGCAAATCCTCGATGACGGACGGGTAACGGATTCCCAAGGTCGCACCGTGGACTTTAAGAACACCGTCATTATTATGACCAGCAATCTTGGATCACAATACATTTTGGATGTTGTGGATGATGAAAGTAAATATGAAGAAATGCGATCGCGAGTTCTCGAAACCTTACGATCGAGTTTCCGCCCAGAGTTTCTGAACCGCATTGACGAAACTATTATTTTCCACGCTCTTAGCCAAAACGAAATTCGCGGTATTGTTGAACTCCGATTGAAGTCTTTAGCCAAACGTCTAAAAGCGAAATCATTAACTTTGCAAATGGATGAGTCTGCGATCGATTTCATTGCACAAGCAGGCTACGATCCAGTCTACGGCGCACGTCCACTCAAACGCGTCATTCAACGTGAACTCGACACTTTAATTGCAAAACAGATCCTTAAAGGTGAATGCAAAGAAGGCGATACTATTCTGGTTAAAGTTGGCGATACAGAACGGCTAGAGTTTGTGATTAAGCCACCTGTTGCACTCACAATTGAGGGAAAAAGTGAAGACGATCGGAATCTTTTACCTACCCCTAAATCAACACTAACTATTGAAGGCCCTTGAGTCTTTTACGGCTAATTCATCACGATCGTCCAAATGATTGAAGCTTGAACATCACTTGGGCGATCGCTAATTTCAAATCACTCTACCGATCGGGCAAATTCGGATCTTGACGACATTGACTTAACTTCAACGGCTTAACACTATAAATTCGACGAATTCGGCTGAGATTACTATTAGTCGTCACATCCATACAGGCACAGGTATAGCCGTAATAGCCATTGGTTTTCACATATTGGCTCGGCTTAAAGTCAGGAATCATATCCATCCCTTGAGCCTGATACCCACCTTGAGCCATAATTGTCCAACTGCCATCCGCATCCGTCAGCCACCAATTCGCCGGAGTCGGATTATCAAGCCAGCCACAGCGCGTTTCGACAGCCGCCACACTAGGCAGTGCCGCCATCATAACCAACGAAATCGCTAACAAAGCTTTTCTACGCATTATCACAATCTCCCGAAATTCAGTAAACCTACATCTAGTCTACAATCCCCAACCTTCCAACTCCAACTCCTCAATAACCTGTAACCCTCGCGTATCCCCCAGCTTCAACATTGCCGTCTTCGCATCTTCCCGCACACTCAAATCCTCATCTTCCGCAAACGCCTCAATCAACGCATCTACTGCCGTCGCATAAATCACATTTGATGGCAACTCACGACACAACTCGCCCACCGCCCAAGCACAATTACTCCGCACCGCCGCAACCCCATCCCGGCGCAATCCCTCAATCAACGGTGGAATCGCCACGATCGTCGCCTCATACCCCAGCGTCGCCAACTGAGCCAACGCACTCGCCGCCCACAACCGCACCGCCGAAATATCCTTACGCATCGCATCAACAAGCGTCGGAATCACACGCCGATCGCGATGATTACCCAAGGCCCACACAATACCCTTGCGCACATACCCGTTCCAATCTTCGTTGTAGCGCAACAGTAGAGGATCCAAAGCATCAGGACTAGTATTGCGACCGAGAGCATAGACAACACTCACCCGCACCAAGGCGCATTCATCATTCAACAGCCGAATCAAATGAGGAATCGCGCGGGAATCCTCTATCTCACAAAAGGCACGGGCACCCGTCATGCGATCTTGCGCTCGTTGTGACGAAAGAAGTGCCAACATCTCATCTGGGTCTGGCCTTGGCGCTGTAATCTCCGTTTCTAGCGGGGCAATTCGATCGAGCGGATCATCCAACTCTATCTCGAAATCCAGAACACTTAAATCATCCTTACTATACATAGACTGTTAAAAGTAAAAAAATAGACTCCGATCGTCGCGAACGACCATGTTCATAATCGCATTCTACGGGCTGATTACTAAAGACTTTCCTAGAGGCTTTAACTTTCCTAGAGACTTTGACTTTCCTAGAGACTTTGTAAATAACTCAATAAATCCGCCATCTCCTGAGGATTCGGCTGGAACTGCGGCATGGGGGGGGTCTTTCCGCTTATGACTTGCTCAATCAGAGCAGCTTGAGATTTGCGATGACTGACC
>JAJAYH010000043.1 GCA_026786325.1 Alkalinema sp. CAN_BIN05
GGCTCCACCATCCAAAATTCAGCAAGATGTCGAGATGTGTTTGAGTTCTCAGCTCGGAACGTCGGACCAAACGTATAGACATCACTAAATGCCATGGCCATAATTTCGGCTTCAAGTTGGCCGCTAACGGTGAGGTAGGTCGGTTTACCAAAGAAATCTTGGCTGAAGTCTACTTTGCCATCTTTGATTGGTAACTTGTTTAAATCAAATCGCGTTACCGAAAACATTTCCCCAGCACCTTCACAATCACTCGCTGTCAATATCGGCGTATGCACCCATAAAAATCCGCGTTCTTGGAAAAATTGATGGACCGCAGCCGCACATGCATTCCGCACTCTAAACACGGCACTTAATGTATTGGTTCGCGATCGTAAATGCCCAATATCTCTCAGAAATTCAAACGAATGCCGTTTCTTTTGCAATGGATATGTTTCTGGGTCAGCCTCGCCATGAACCACAAGCCCGATCGCTTGCATTTCAATCCGCTGACCTTTACCGGGAGAGGGCACCAATTTACCTTCGATTTCGACCGAGGCTCCTGTATTAATGCGTTTAATCGATTCGGCATAGCCTACGATCGCGTCACTCACGACCACTTGCAATCCCGACATCGAGGAGCCATCATTTACTTCAATAAACGTAAAAGTCTTTTGTTCGCGCTTAGTCCGAACCCAGCCGCGAATGATAACGGTGGTATCAGGTTCGCCACTACGAAGGACTTGGGAAATACGAAATACGGAACTTTGAGTCGGCTGAGTCATGGAAAAACCGCGCTACACATCTACTAGAAGAGATTATGGATCATAATTGGGCTGTAGGTTAGATGAGGAAAGTAAAAAATGAAAACAGTTGAAACTACTGTCAAAATTGGAGCCGATCGTACATTATCAGTTCAACTCCCAACGGATATTGCAGTGGGAGAATATGAGGTGGTGTTGATTCTCAACCAGTCTTTTCAACCAAGGGAGATCCCAGCAAAAATAGACACACCAGAGATGACAGCCATTCAAAAAATCCAGTCCTTGCTCAAACAATCGATCGAGCCAGGTTATTCCTTCGCAGATGAGTTAGTCCGAGAGCGTCATGAGACAAAAGACTCATTTCGGCTGCTCTAAACGGATTGGGGACTGATTTGTTGAGTCGGGAACCGATCGCATTCCCATCGCCCAAGTGGTCAAACCCCAACCAACCAAGACACCCATGCCCCCAAAGCGGACAATCTGCCAAAAATACTCACGGAGTCCCAACCAAGACACCAATTGACTTTCAAGACGCATCTCCACATCATCCAGTTCAGCCGTGAGTCTTTCTAATTCTGCCTTTAGCTCCGATCGGCTTGTTTTCAAGTCTTGCTGTTTAGCTTGCAATTGATTTCTAAGTGCTTCATCGGCTTGCACTTGGTCATACCGATCGCGAAATTCAGCAATAGTTTGCTCCAGCTCCAGAAGAGCCGTACCGATTTCGTCAGAATTGGGCGCGATCGGCAAAGGGGCAGAGTCAGACGGCATAATAAGAGAAGAATTAAGAGCTTGATTAAAATCTATGACACAATCCACAACGACTGCCTCCGTCAACCTGAATGCCAACCTCAATACCAACCTCGATTCAGGCACAGAACCGATCGAACTGGCCCAGGCCCTAGCCCAAACCTTGGCGATCGGCCATAAAGACTGGCATCGATTACAAGCTAATCGGTCAGCCCGTGCTAAGGAGCAGGCAGCGGCGGCATTAGTCTATTTGCTCAAGGGAGACAATGATCAAGCCCTAGCCCATCTTCAACAAGCGGCGGGATGGCTCGATCGATCGATTTCGTCTCCTGGCTGTCCGCATTAAACTTTAAAGAATAATCTATGCTTTTCGGCCTAGAAGAACTTTGCGGCTATTGCGGGTTTGCTGCTGATGGCAGACCATGACGGAGGACATATTAGCAATTCGCGAGGAATAGTTGCCGGGTGCTGTTGAACTGGATGTTGCACCCGCCATGGGCTGACAAAGCAGAGTCAATAAACAAGAACAACCTGCCAACAAGACTAAATCAAGCTGACGATGATTAAAAGACAAGAAATGATGCGCTAACCGATGGGTCATGGACGGGTACAGATTGAGGGACGTTTCTGGAGACAAGATACCCTAATTTCAGCCAATTCGCTCAGAGATGCGAGATGCTTGGACCGTCATTTAGGTAAAAATCGGCGATCGCGACGTGAATCGCATCTTCTTACAAAGACGTAACTGGGTACCGCCGGGGTTCCACTGAACTTGATCAAAAACTTGATGCAATATAAATAAGCCACGTCCCGATTCAGTATCGTCATGGAGCGTGTCTTCTAGATTAGATTTGAAAGTATCTGGGGGAGTAAAGCCATCACCTTGGTCGCAAATAATCCACTCGCACCGATCGTCACTGTGGGAAAACAATACCGAAATACTTTTACCTGGATCGAGTTTGTTTCCATGTTTTGCTGCATTTACTAATGCTTCTTGTAGTCCCAAATGCACCTCGGCGTGCCAATGGGATGGAATACAATCGAGCAACAGCTCTAAAACAGGTAACAAATAGAGCGTTGACGTAAAACTAACCGTCATCGCCGATCGCCCAGTTATTCGAGTTAATTTCGCGAACACAGTAGACCCCGTATCACTGAATCAACAACACATCTACCCCACATATACTAATCGTACATGAACTTTAGGAAGAGATTTGATATTTTTTGGGGATCGCATTTTTACTTTCAAGACAATATTAAATAAAACTTAAATCGATCGAAGTGATGCTTGTTGGACTTGACGCGTCAACGATCGCAGGTCTTGATGAAGCTTGGCCACAAGATCGCGGTTGGTTGGGTTGGTGGCGAGGGCTTTTTGCAGATAGCGTAGGGCTTGAGGGTAGCGACGATCGCGCATGAGGCGGCGACCCTGTTGTTGGTAAGCAATAGCACACCACTGCTGGACTTCGAGATCGTCGGGTAGCTTGGAGGTTAGCGCCTCGACTAGGGCGATCGCACTGGCAAAACGCTGCTGGGCAAATAGATCGCGCAACCGTGCATAGGCATTGTATTTCAGTAGATTTTCTGGGGTTTTAGGAAAGGCCGTAGAAGCCGGATTTGGTGCGGGGCTTAGCGCAGTATGGGCCAGAAGATATTTGTAGGCGATCGTGATCGTGAGAAAAATATCTGACGTATTTTGATTAGAGGTATTTTTATGCACCGTACTTTGATGCGCTGTGGTATCAGGATGGTGTTGACGTGCCAAAACTCGGTAAGCCTGTTTGACTTGCTCGCGGGATGCGCCCGGTTTTAGCCCAAGCGATCGATAACAATCCTCCAATTTCATAGCCAGCCTAAAACCCTGATCAACATAAAAATGGCAGAACTCAATACATGAATTCTGCCACCTCTTTCTAGATTTGGATGGAAACCCCTATTTCAAGGTTTCAATCACTTGGTCAATCAGACCATAATCTCGGGCTTCAGCCGCAGACATAAAATAGTCCCGATCGGTATCTTTCTCGATTTTCTCAACCGTTTGACCACTGCGCTTGG
The DNA here is from genome assembly GCA_026786325.1 of Alkalinema sp. CAN_BIN05. Classification (GTDB taxonomy): domain Bacteria; phylum Cyanobacteriota; class Cyanobacteriia; order Leptolyngbyales; family Leptolyngbyaceae; genus JAAFJU01. Next base: position 3,543 of record JAJAYH010000043.1, read on the forward strand.
CTAGAATCTCATTCAGCAAGGTCTTGATGCGAAGAATTTCCCGCGCCTCAATTTCAATGTCCGTTGCTTGACGACGACCCGTTCCACCAAGAGGTTGGTGAATCATGATGCGTGCGTGGGGCAGGGCAAGACGTTTACCTTTACTGCCCGCAGACAACAAGAATGCACCCATACTCGCGGCCAGACCCACACAAATGGTAATCACTTCTGACTTTATGTACTGCATCGTGTCATAAATCGCCATTCCAGCGGTGACGGATCCGCCAGGGGAATTGATATACAGATAAATCGGCTTAGATGGATCTTCCGAATCGAGATACAACATGGCCGCGATGATGGAATTCGCGAGGGAATCGGTTACTTCTTGGCCCAGGAATATAATCCGCTCTTGGCTCAGGCGAGTGTAGATACTGACCCATTGCTCGTAGGTGCTACCGGGTAAGCGGTACGGGACTTTTGGCTCGCCGATAGGCATGGGAAAATCGCTCCAATTGATGATAAATATTCAGGTCCAGACTCTAAATTCCAGCAGGAATTGGTGTAGGCAGGTCTTTGGTGCCTTCGAGGACGCGATCGATCAGGCCATACTCTTTCGCTTCGTGGGGCGTTAGATAAAACATCCGATCGGTATCTTTGGCGATTTTTTCAACCGTTTGTCCCGTATTCCTGGCCATGATCTCAAGGACAGCGGTCTTGTTGATAATCGCTTCCTTCGCCCGGATTTGGATGTCCGTCGCTTGACCTTGGGCACCCGTACGCGATTGGCTCAAGGTGATGGTCGCATGGGGCAAACTCGCCCGAAAGCCTTTAGCACCGGACGACAATATCATCGCCGCCGTCCCCATGGCCTGACCGAGGCAAATGGTGTGGATGGGCGGTTTGATGTACTGCATGGTGTCGCAAATGGCGAAGGCTTCGGTCTCATAACCTACAGTCTCGCCGTCGTACCAAGAGGTTCCGGTGGAATTAATGTAGAAGAAGATGGGCTTCTCGGGGTCATCAAACTGCAAGTAAAGCAACTGGGCGATGATCAATTCCGTGACATCAATTCCAATGCGACGTTTAACATCATCTGAAGAATAAAGTGGTAAACCCAGATAAACAATACGCTCCTTCAACAGAAGCGATGCAATATCCGGGGGCGGAGTGCGGTAAGACGCGTCGCCGTAATACTGTGTCTGACTCATAGCGTTTAATCTCGGGTTGCCTGAACCTGTAACAACAATCTGCGCACCCACAGGTTTTTTGGCCTGCCTGAACACCCTCAGCCACAGGAGCGAGTTCCTCCATAGTACCGCGCTACGCGAAGTGAAGTGGGATTTTTCGGTGGGGAGAACCGTATTTTTGTTATGTGGTGAGGGAATGCGGCATCAAGAAGCTGATCCTGCGTCAAAAAAAGTCAAAAAATAGGGTGGAACCTTAGTGGCTACACCCTCACTCGCACCTAATTGAACTGCGCAATGCAACGCTCTGTTTCAAAACTCTTTGCATCCTTCGTCTGATGTATTAATCAACATTGAAGAAGACAAAGAATCCGGAAGATTGATGAAAAATTACAGGGGCGATCGATATCGATCGCCCCTGTAACGCCGATTCATAGTGCAGTCTCGTAACTGAGATAGAGTTTCTGTATAAAAGAAAGTCGGGACTTGAATAAACGCTCTGTATAAGTTCGGTTTGGATATGCACTTAGAATAGCGGGTTAAAAGACTAAGGTGATGTGGTGCATATCGATTTTTACAGTGATTTTACAGAAGCATTCTTGAGATGAAGAAGAGATGTATTTTTCGGTAGAGAATCCGGAAGAATGACAGGTCCAAGAGCAGATACACGATCGTTCCCGAAAGACCTATAAACTAGGGATTGTATTCTGGAAATTGTATTGATGGATTTGAGGAGTGGCGCGCAGATGAGTAACGAGACACAGGATTTTGTGATTTATGACGGTGATTTGGCGATCGATCGTCTGGAGACCTATTTGATGGGTTCGACCATTGCTATTGACACAGAAACCATGGGATTGCTGCCTCAGCGCGATCGGTTGTGTTTGGTGCAGCTTTGTGACGACCAAAACCGAGTGACGGTGGTGCGGATCCTGAAAGGCCAAACCAATGCGCCCAATCTAAAAGCCCTAATGGAAGCAACCCAAGTCACAAAGATTTTTCACTTTGCCCGCTTCGACATCACGACGCTGAAATATCACCTAGACATTGCCGTTAGCCCGATTTTTTGCACTAAGATTGCTAGTAAACTAGTCCGAACCTACTCGCCACGCCACGGATTGAAGGATTTGATTAAGGAAGTGGTGGGTGTGGAACTCGACAAAACGGCTCAGAGTTCCGACTGGGGCAATGCGGCGAATTTGTCTGATGAGCAACTGCGTTATGCGGCGAACGATGTGCGCTATTTGATTGAGGCTCGCGAGAAACTGACCATAATGCTGGAGCGAGAAGAACGCTTATCGTTGGCGAGCCAATGCTTTGAATGTTTGCCGACTTTTGCGGAATTGGACATCGCACTGTATAACAACCTCTTTGAACACTAATTCTCTGAGAACGAACTCTTTGAAAACGAACAGACCTAATTTTCCTATCAAATTCTACGAAGCTGGGCATTACGGGCGAGGTAACGATCGCAAATAATGCTCAATATCGTCGATGTAATTCAACCGTGCAATTTCAGGATTAGAAATGATGGCTGCTTCCCAAATACAGACACTAGCGCAACGAATTCGGGTCGATAAATGGACGATCGTATTGCTTCTATTGGCTTGTGTTTCCATCGGGAACACTGGAGTTCAGGCCGCCGAATCGCCTGCAATCGAGCCTGATTTGCCTGAGGAAGTGCTGCGATCGGAGATTTTGATTGATGGTCGATCGCCATTCGATGGAAAACGGCTGACGGCGACAGAATATGCGGAGTTACAACAGGAGATTGAACAGGCGAACGTGGTGGAGCCTCAAGTCGCGTCGAAGATTCGGAGATTGGTGGGACTGATTAAATTGCGGAAGTTTATTAAACAGATTTTACCGATCGTGCCCATTTAAGTGATTTTTAGAGATATGGAACAGATAGGCGGAGGCTTGAGCGGCGATCGTGGGATGCAGAAGTTCACCGCCAAAGGTACTCTCCGGCTGAGCAAGGGCTGACTTCAAAAGTCCTAGATTCTCGTCCCTGTTGAACCTCCGAAACGCTGAATCTGGTCTTCATGCAGAATGAGTACTTCCGTTAAGGTGAGGAAGTTAGGAATCAGCAAGCTGTTGATAAACCTCTTCTTGTTCCATAACAGATTCTAAATAAGCATTCCAGACATCAGGACGAATGTCCTTGGCGCGTTGGGCTTTCAATCCACGAATGGCTTCCAGGATCTCCACGATGAAGGAC
>JAJAYH010000044.1 GCA_026786325.1 Alkalinema sp. CAN_BIN05
ATCATTGGTTGGTGTATGCGACGGTTTCGATCGGTCGTGTCGCCAAATCCGACAGCCGCACCGCTGTCCATCATCGTAAGGTTGGTAATCACTATTAATTAATTCCAAAATTCTCGGCGACTCAAACAGATCTACAGGAAGAAAACTTATGCCAACAACAACCCGTCCCAGTGATGTTCAAGTCGCCGAAATCGCCCAAGGTACCACCGTCATCCGATCGCGCATTTGGGATCAACTTCGCTTTGAAGCCGAATACTCCAAGGGCAAAGGCACAACGGTCAATAGCTATTTAATCCAAGCCCGCCAAGTCGCACTGATTGACCCGCCCGGTGGCTCGTTTACCGATGTCTTCATTGAAGATCTCCAGCAACATGAGTATTACCAACAAATCGATTACATCATTCTCAACCACATCAATCCGAACCGCCTCGAAACCCTAAAAGAACTTCTCCCCCTAGCCTACCGTGCGAAAATTGTCTGCTCTCGCCCCGCCGCTAACACACTCAAAGCCGCATTCCCCGATCAAGAACTTCCCATCCTCACCGTCCGCGCTGGCGATTTGCTCGACCTCGGTGAAGGTCACGAGCTGAAATTTATCACCCAACCCACACCCCGCCATCCCGACGGCCTTTGCATTTACGATTCACAAACCAAAATTCTTTTTTCCGACAAACTCTTTGGCTCTCATGTTTGCGGTGACGAGATTTTTGATGAAAACTGGAAAAAACTCCAAGACGATCGTAGCTATTACTTTGACAATATCCACGCCAGCCAATCTAAACAAGTCGAAGATGTTCTGAGTAAACTCGATCTCTATAGCCTCAAAATCCTCGCCCCCGGCCACGGTCCCCTCGTTCGCTACAGTGTCAGCCGTCTGCTGATGGACTACCGCGACTGGTGCAACGAGCAAACCCAAAAAACCCTCACCGCCGTCCTGCTCTACACTTCCGCCTATGGAAACACCGGACTGATGGCCAACGCAATAGCCAGCGGACTCAGTGCCAACGATATCCAAGTTACGGCTATCAACTGCGAAGTCACGCCCCCCGAAGAAATTACGGAAGCAATAGAAGCCTGCGACGGATTCATTATCGGGTCTCCAACTCTAGCGGGACATGCTCCAACTCAAATTCAAACCGCCCTCGGCCTAATTCTTTCCGCCGCATCTAAAACCAAGCTCGCTGGAGTTTTTGGATCCTATGGTTGGGGCGGGGAAGCAATCGACATTCTCGAATCAAAATTACTCAACGCAGGCTATCCGCTTGGGTTTGCGACATTGCGCTGCAAATTCACACCCACTGAAGACATTCTGAAAAATTGCACCACTGCCGGATCCGACTTCGCCAAAGCTCTCCGCAAAACCCAAAAAGCCCGCGCTCCTATTCAAAGTCTTGGAACCGAGGCAACGAGCGATCGTACTGAACTGGCGATGGGCCGGATTATCGGTTCCCTTTGTGTCATCACCCTTCAGCGCGGCGATACTCAGGCCGCAATTCTTACCTCTTGGGTATCTCAAGCGACCTTCACCCCACCCGGCATCACGATCGCGATCGCCAAAGATACGGCTGAAAATACCTTGGATCATAGCGGCGATCAATTTGTTCTCAATGTTCTCCGCGATGGCAAAAACCTACGTCGTCATTTCCAAAAAATCACCGCCACAGGCCAAAACCCGTTCCAAGATGTCGAAATCGATCGATCGCGCAACGGCAACCCAATCCTAAAAGAAGCACTTTCCTATTTAGAATGTACAGTCCAGAGTCGTATGGATTGCGGCGATCATTGGTTGATTTATGCGATCGTTAACACGGGAAAAGTATTAGAAATCAACGGCACCACAGCAGTTCTTCACCGCAAATCCGGCAGCGCTTATTAAGCCTGTAGGAATAGAGTTTTAAAACACCCTTTAAATTAATATTGACGCTGATTCGTCAGCTTATAACCGCTAAATAGGGCTGCAAATCCAATCAGAAAATCCCATAGAGAAGTGGGACGAATTACAATTCCACCACTCATAAATATCAGGGCAATTGCGCCACCAATTAAGATCCATGCCCAGTTTCGATCGCTGCGTCTACCATTGAATAACACCCACAATCCTGCTAGAAGCAAAATAACAGACCCGGTCGCTGGAATAGTTTGCCACCAGTAGTAAGCACTTCGGTTCGTAAATAAAATCCCCTGACTTAACCAGTAGATCCCAATAATTATTAATCCAAAACCAAATAGCTTAGTTACGAGTCCTTTCATTAGCCTATTCTCCGATGATCTTGAATTTTCAATGCGTAAAATATTTTAATACTTAAAAGAATGATTCAAGAAAAAGCCCTGAACAGAGTATGCCCAGGACTTTTAAATTAGAACCAACGATCGGCTCTTTAACGATTTAGGTTAAGCATCAAGTTTCTTAATGTTAGGAAGTTGCACTTTTGTCGCTAATCCAACTGCTTGCAAGAACCTGATCACCATCCAAGTCATATCAATTTCCCACCACTCCAATCCATGACGAGCAGAATATTGGAATGCGTGGTGATTGTTGTGCCAGCCTTCGCCGTAAGTCAATAGTGCAGCCCACCAGCAGTTGGTGGAGTTGTCGCCCGACTCATGGGAACGATAGCCAAACTTGTGGGTGGCGCTGTTCACAAGCCAAGTGCAGTGATACACGATCACCAAACGAGCGAAGATGCCCCAGAACACAAACGACCAGCCCAAGTTTCCACCTGCGTCGCCTACGTTGTAACGAGTTCCGATCGCGTATAACAACACACCAAATGCCACTTGCATGGGGAAGAAGAATTTGTCGAAGAAACGATATACAGGATCATTGGCGATGTCTTTGGTGAATTTCGGCACTTGTTTTAGCGCAGGCACCTCGTACAGCATCCAACCTGTGTGGCTCCACCAGAACCCCTTAGTCGAGTCATGGTGATCATTCGGCTGGTCTGAAAAGCGGTGGTGGTGACGATGCAAGCCAATCCACCAAATTGGACCGCCCTGCATAGCCATCGTGCCGCAGAAAACAAAGAAATACTCTAACCATTTAGGAACTTGGAAGCTACGATGTGCCACCAATCGGTGCCATCCCAGCGTAATCCCAAGTCCACCCGTAATCCAATGCAACACAAGCGCCAATCCGACACCCTGCCAGCTAAAAAACTGGGGCAGTAGCGCCAACAATGCGCCGACGTGGAGTAAGGCAATCACCGTACCGAAGTACCATGAAACACGGAGTTTTTTTTCAGTTGCGATAGTCATTCCTGGAATCTCATGAAGAAACTTAGCCCAATCTGCGCGACAATAAGCTCCGCGATCGTTTGTACGCCATCACTTGATGGACCCTGTTAGTGCATCAATTAAGAAAATGCAAAGGAACAAGTCAATGAACAGTACAGAACTGATTCAGCAAGCAGAACAAGCATTGTTACAGATTTTTTACGAAATCGATGCGCAGGTCAAGCACAATCTTCAAAGAGTTTTGACGGCTTTCCGCACCCATCGCGTCGGAACCCATCATTTTGCAGGGGTTTCGGGCTATGGACATGGCGATTTGGGACGAGAAATCTTGGACAAAGTTTTCTCAGAAATCGTCGGAGCAGAGGCAGCAGCAGTCCGGGTCCAGTTTGTCTCAGGAACTCATGCGATCGCCTCTTGCTTTTATGGCGTATTACGACCCGGCGACGAGCTACTATCCGTTGTGGGTGCGCCTTATGACACGTTGGAAGAAGTCATTGGGACACGCGGCACAGGTCAAGGCTCGCTGGCGGAGTTTGGCATTACCTATCGCCAATTAGACCTAACTTCTGACGGAAAAATAGATTGGGAAGCGCTGAAAACCGCTGTGAGACCGGAAACCAAGATGGTAACGATCCAACGATCGTGCGGTTATGCGTGGCGATCGAGCTTGTCGATTGCGGAAATTGAAGAAATTTGTAGAATTGTTCATGCACAAAACCCGGACACCGTATGCTTTGTAGATAATTGTTACGGAGAATTCATTGAGCGCCAAGAGCCGACGATGGTGGGTGCGGACTTGATGGCCGGGTCTCTGATTAAAAA
>JAJAYH010000045.1 GCA_026786325.1 Alkalinema sp. CAN_BIN05
CGACTTCCGCAATGCTCGCCCTGGGTACATTGCCAACTATTTGGACAAGCTTGTGAATTGGGATTTTGTGGCTGCTAATTTAGCCGCGTAATCACTTCAAGATTTGATCAAAAAAGGGCGATGTTCTAAAACTAGAAGATCGCCCTTTTTTTAATGAAATTATTGATTAATGATTTGTCTAAGGCAGAATGATGTGACGAGTATCATCGAAGTCCAAAATGCCCCGATCGCGGAGTTGGCCCAAAAGTCGGGTAATCGTGACGCGGGTGGTGCCGATCGCATTCGCAAAATGCTGATGCGTTAGACGAATGGTGATGCGATTTAAGGATTTACCATTTAGGGTAATGGGTAAGCTGGTTTCTCGCTTCAACAATGCTAAAAACTCCACAAGTCGATCTTCCACTCGGCGATAACTCGCGATCGCCAATAGTGATTCACTCTGTTGAAGCCGACGCTTCATTTGGCCAAACATACATTGCATCATCTCAGGCGACTGTAAAACTTCTTGCCAGTTCAAGCGCATGAGATCCACATTAGAAAGAGCTACTGCACTGTAAGGCTGCATTAAGCTAAGCTGTTCACCAAAGGGCATCAGCGGCGAAATTAGGCCCAAGATGGCTTCATCTCCACTGGGGTAAAGAGTGCTGAGTTGAACCACGCCCCGATATACGAGCCAGATATCTTGTTCATACAGAGGAATGACTTGTCCTCTACGGAAACTTTTCAAGTCTCGGCCTTGATAACGGGCTTCAAGAAGTTCCTGAATAGGATCAAGTAGGGTAGGGGTAGAAGTCGATCTCGTTGGCTAGACGATTGAGGAGAATTGCATGAGCTAACCTTAAGAATTCACAAGAAACAGTGACTTAGTGCAGACTTTGACTTAATGCAGACTTCAACCTAGTGCAGACTTAGCACTGTATGTATAAATTGGGTAACATCCTTGTGTAAAAGATGAGGAATCAACAGTAACTCATAAGATTTTATCCTATGAGGACTCTAGGTTTGACCGTTTTTCTCTATCCTTTGGGTAGAGGCTTTACCATAAATCGAAACTAAGTACGTATAAATTGAAACTAAGCACGTATAAATTGAAACTAAATATTCAATCTCTAGGACTTAATGTAGAGGGTGAAGCTCAACGTAAGGTAATTAATACATTGAATTTTGGTTAAATTTTGGGAGCAATATTATATCTGCCGACCCGATTAATTAACGCTAGATCTCGAAATTAAATTGTGATACTCAAAGCTTGCGTATATGAAGCTAGTTCCCAATAATAGAAGGGTGGATATTGGGCGATCGTTATGGGATTTTCTGAGTCAACAACCGAACAGCAGACGCACTATGAGCGATTGGGGATTCAGGTTTCAGCATCTAGCGGAGACATTCGGCGGGCGTACCGGGAATTAAGTCGGCAATATCATCCTGATACAACACGTTTGCCACCGTTACTCGCCACACAAGGATTCTTAGTTCTGAATGAAGCTTATGCCACGTTGAGCAATCCTGAACGTCGTCTACATTACGATCGGTCCATTGGCTACTCATCTATTTCAATGGTGCGATCGATTCCAGCGCTATATTCAGAGTCTTCACGATCGTCATCTAATCCCAAAAATCCCACCGCCAAGCCACACACCCAGTTCGATCCTCAATTCAGCACCTATTTGGACGCGGAAGATCGGCCCTTGTCGGCGGGTGAACAGTTTGCCCTTTTTTTGATGGGAACGACGTTTGTGGGATGTCTTGGATTGGTGATCTTGTTAAGTGTGTTTAAAGCCTGATACCGTAGGGGTTAAGACCTTTTTTCTAGCTATACAATTTACACAATTGCGCCTCATGTTAAATCTGCCTCCATCGAATACAGCCCTCTACAATCATCCACTGCCGCAATTAGAAGCGTGGCTGCTTTCCTTGGGATGTCGTCAAGATGAACGATTGCGACATCGCTGGACGGTCATGCGATCGTCTTGGCAAGCAGAGCTGTTATTGGACACAGAGCAAGTGATCGTGCGATACGTCGGCGGCGGGGTTGGGGAAGTGGTTCGATCGTTTAAATATTCCTTGAGTCGTCAGGATATTGAGGAAGCAATCTTTGCCGGACCATAAGCTGCAGGACCATAGGCGATCGGGAGCATAGCGATCGAGTTGGTCGGGTGAGTCAAGTTAATCATTTTAAGAATCATTTCGTCCTTGGGAAATTATGTCTGCTCCACTTTGGCCTTACGTTACGCCCGGAATCCCGGATGATTATTTTGAAACCTTGCCGGGAATTCCCATCACACAACGGGAAGTTCGCTTGTTGATGCTGTCCTACTTGCGTCTTCAAATCGACTCAGTGCTGTGGGATATTGGGGCCGGAACAGGGACGATTCCGGTGGAAGTGGGGCTTTTTTCACCCAAAGGCAAAATTGTGGCGATCGAGCATGATGGGGAAGTGGCCAGCCTGATTCAGAGAAATTGCGATCGGTTTGGGGTCAGGAATGTGGAAATCATTGAGGGCAGTGCCCCGGAGTGTTTAGCCGCATTACAAACCTCACCCGATCGTATTTGTTTGGAGGGCGGGCGACCGATTAAACCAATTTTGAGTGCAGTGTGGCAACGGCTTAAACCTGGTGGACGAATTGTTACCATTGCTCCAAGTCTGGAAAGCTTGTATCAAGTCTCAGAGAGCTTCGCCGAGTTACAGGTGCGGAATATTGAGATTGTACAGTCGGCAATTAATCGGTTAGAAAAGCGAGGCAATCACCAGGTATTTGCAGCAGTGGATCCGATGTTTGTATTGAGTGGTGAGAAGCTGTGAATTTGGCCTGTAAATTTGGCCCATGTAAATTTGGCCCATACATCTAGATTTTAAATCTGATAGTGAATTTCCGAGAATCCAGTACAGTGACTAGAATGACGGTGTTTTAGTCATACCTTAATCTTCAGTCTTAATCTTCAGGTGAACGAGTTGCGATCGAAAACCCTAAAGCGAATTATTAGCGGCGTGGTTGCGATCGCGGCGGCCCTTACCATGCTTGTTTTGGGCGGATGGTATTTCACGATCGCGTTGGCGGTGCTGGTCTATTTGGGACAGTTGGAGTATTTCCGCATGGTGGCGGCAAAGGGGATGTTACCAGCGGTGCGGACTACCATGATCCTGAGTCAAGCTTTGATGCTGATGTCTCACGTAAACCCGACGTTAACGGATGCGCTGTTACCGATCGCTGGCACCTTAATTTGTTTTTATCTTTTGTTTCAGCCAAAACTAGCCACGATCGCAGATTTATCCGCCTCCGTTATGGGCTTATTCTATACGGGTTTTTTGCCTAGCTTTTGGATTCGACTACGAGATTTGGGCCAGAGTTCAGTAAGTAACTTGCCCTTTGATGGATTTTGGATCGTAAGCACAACAGAATTGCCTCAAGGATTGCGAGTGACGCTATTAGCCTTTAGCTGTATATGGGCCGCAGATATTGGAGCCTATGTGATGGGCCGAATGGTTGGGAAAACGCCGCTTTCTGACATCAGTCCAAAGAAAACTTGGGAAGGTGCATTTTTTGGAACCTTAGGCAGCATTTTGGTGGCGATCGTTGGATCGAAAGCCATGGGCTGGGGATTTTTTGGGGTGACGGGTGCGCTGTTTGGGTTAATGATTGGAGTGGTGAGTTTACTGGGCGATCTAACCGAATCTTTGATGAAGCGAGATGCCGGAGTAAAAGATTCTGGCGATTTAATTCCAGGTCATGGCGGCATTCTCGATCGGACTGATAGCTATTTGTTTACAGCGCCGTTAGTCTATTATTTCGTGACTTTATTGGTGCCATTGGTTAAATGATAATGAAATGCTTATTCCACATCAAGAGAATCATCCGATGTTTTCCGAATTAAATTTTTAATATCATTCAAATCAATAAACCGATCGGCAAGATTAATTAATTGCTCATTGGTATTAGAGCGAAGACTAAATAGTTCAATTTTAACGCCACGGTAAGACAGTGTATCCACCGCATAATTAAGATCGCCCGTACCACTAAGCAGCACCAACGTATCGCAATAATTGCCCAACATCAACATATCCACCGCCATTTCCACATCCATATTTGCCTTCCGACTCCCATCAGGCAACGTAATCAAATCTTTTGTAAAAACCCGATAACCATTTCGCCGCATCCACAACAAAAAACCTTGCTGTCGATCATTCGCACGATCGATTCCCGTATAAAAATACGCCCGTAATAGGGGACGATCGTTCTTGAGATGGGCCAACAACTTTAAATAATCAATTTCAATTTGCAACTGTAGCGCAGCATAAAACAAGCTGGCCCCGTCAATCAAAATAGAAATACGATGTTTCCGATGAAAAGCAGAGGACTGGTTCTGAGAAAGAGAATTTCCAGCAGATGTCAATAAAGAAGAATCACTAAGCGGAAAATCATACACGTTACCGTATCCGGAATTCCCTTCAGGAGGTCGGGTGGGTTGCATAAACAGTTTCTCAAAAAAATTAAAAGAACATCAAAACTAAAAAGAAAAAATTGAGATAACCTCGACTAAATTGTTGATTTTATTAAAACTGAGCTTAGTGGATTTTCACATATTTTTATGTTGGGAATCATATCAATAGAGTTAAGATTACCTGAGAAATAATAGGACTCTTGACGCACACACATAATTCAACTCCGACTTTTGTGTCGAATTCCGGGTATGGGAGCATTCTCAGAATTAGGGTAGAACCGTAAGTCGGCCAATGCAGGATATTTTGCCTAGTTCGATCGACACCTGCGCCATAGACGTGCCCAGTCCGAGGTCGAATTCGTAGCCATTAAGTTCTGCTATTGCCATGCCCCGCTTAGCTTTTGCATGGGGAAGCCAGACCGGGTTTCGGAGTGCGATTTTGTTGGGCTGGGTAAGCTGAAGTCCGGTACGAATGGCAATCTCGGTCGGATTACCATGAGCGTCACCTGAACTAGATGGTAGATTTCCACACAAAAGAATTATGTCATCTTGTAATTTAGTTTTAAGATTTGTGATGGTTAAACGCTTCTGAGAACTCGCATCACCGGATCCCAAGATCCCCATCAAAAATTGGGTTACAGCTTCCTGAATCATGGGTGTGCAGAGCGATCGGTTTAGATCGTCTTCAGATAACGAAAATTTGAGATCGATCGGGAATTCTGCCAAGAGTTTTAGCGCCTTGCCCCGCATCACTTGACCGAGATTGACCTGAATTTCTTGAGCCGTCAGATGAAGATCTCGGATGTGGATACCTTGATAGACTGCCGCTACCACAGACGCTTCAATTCTGGGGATCTTGCCGGAAAGAATTTGCCGATCGCCCGCCTGGATCGAAAGTTTAAGGTCTTCAAGATGCTCCGTTTGAGACTTTAACCAAAGCCGTACTGCCGGGGCCAATACCTTGCTAATCAATCCTGACGATCGTTTTAGATTTTGGTCTTCAGTCAACGTGTCGGGCAATGTATCAATCAGTATATCAGTCGAATCTTTTTGAGCATCGGGCATCGATTCAGTCATAGGGAAGAGTATGGTTGAGAGCGTACCGCATTTAAGAATAGGCTATGGCGCACCCTCGTTCACAACGATCGTCTCGATCGAAATTGTCCGGGTCGAAGTCACTCCGGCCATCAAACCCAACAAAACCCGAATATTTCCATGAGAGTATCGGCAGCATTCCCGGCACATTACAAATCCGACCTGAATCTGCGCCGCCTGAAATCGAAGTTTTGGATTACACCTCCGATACCTGCGAACACCGGACCGGGCTGACTCCCTTAGAAATCAAGTCCTACCTAGAGCATTCATCAACAACCTGGATTGACCTCAAAGGGCTGGGCCATGAAGAAACGCTGCGTCAAGTTGGTCAAGTCTTTCAGTTGCATCCTCTGCTATTGGAAGACATTGTAAATATCCCCCAGCGCCCGAAAGTACAGGACTCAGCGGAACAATTATTGATTATTGCTCGCATGGTGGTTTTGACAGGGCCATTAGACGAGAATTCGCTACATTCTGCCTTTATGACGGAGCAAGTGAGCTTCGTGCTGGGATTAAACTATGTCTTAACAGTTCAAGAAGAGCCAGATTACGACTCCTTTGAAATCATCCGATCACGCCTACAAGATGGTCGGGGCACAATCCGAAAAAAAGAAGCCGACTACTTAATGTATGCGCTGCTAGATTCGATCATTGATGGATTTTTTCCGGTTTTAGAAGTCTATGGGGAAGCCTTGGAACTGCTCGAAGACGAAGTGGTCGCCAATCCAACGGCTCATACCCTTGAAAGAATTCATCAAATGAAGCGCGATTTAATTACACTTCGTCGCGCCATTTGGCCCCAACGAGATGCGATTAATTCCCTGATTCGGGATGAGAATCCATTGATTAGCGACGAGGTACGGCTACATTTGCGGGATTGTTATGACCATGCCGTGCAAGTAATGGACATGGTGGAGACGTACCGAGAAGTCGCGTCTAGCTTGATGGATGTCTATCTTTCGTCCGTGAGCAATCGGATGAATGAAATTATGAAGTTTCTGACGGTGATTTCAAGTATTTTTATCCCGTTGACGTTCATTGCGGGAGTTTATGGCATGAATTTCAATACTGAAAAATCGCGGTTGAATATGCCAGAACTCAACGAACCCTACGGTTATGTGATTTGTTTGGGTTTAATGGCGATCGTATCCATCGGCATGGTGATATTCTTTTGGCGTAAGGGCTGGTTTAGCAACTATGCCATGCAGCCCAAATCTAGAGCCAAATCTTACGATCGTAGTCGTCGCAATTCTTCTTGAAGTTCGGCCACTTGACGACGCATATCTACAACAGGATTACCGCTACTTTCAGGTTTAGAAGGCTCTTCTGGCTTGACAACTTCTGGCTGAACGGGTGAAGTACTTTTCGCCACAGAAGGTTCATCGTCCACAATTTCAATGCGGCGGGGTTCTTTGGGCTTATCTTGTGTTTTTTGAGCTTGCTGGGCTTGTTGTGCTTGTTGGGAGAGATTTTCAAACTCCTGTTGAGCCATCTTCATCTTTTCATCAACATAGCGACGTGCTTCTTCTGTGGTCATTTCACCGCGCTCTACCATCTCGTCCGCAAGCTTTTGCAGTTGACCACCAAACTCGCCCAACTTACTTCCGGCCTTTTCCCCAGCATAGGATGCCGCTCCGATACCGATATAAACTGCCTTTTGTACCAAGTCACTCCAGCTCATGAACTGCGCCTCCAGAAAATAGATTCAATACTGCGGTCTACATCTAGGATAGCCGTCATTTCAAAGGAGGTTAGGTCGTGAGCCGTCCCTAAAGTAAGTCGTAGTTTCCGATCGTAAAAATACAAAGCAATCCATGCTATATTAAAATCTGACTCGGACTCATGCGGTTTCAACGCCCAAATTTTGTCAGGACCGGAAGGTAGCAGCAATACGGGATGCTTGGGACAGGCGTGAACTCCGGGTCTTCTGCGTTTTTAGAGTGACTCTCTATCACTACAAACATTTGATTTACAGGCATTCCACCCCTACCGGATTTGCCCGACCCGACTTCAGCATTACCGCCGCATCGCAATGGTCTGGGCAGTGGCTTGGACAGTGATCTAGACCGATCGGATCTCCCATCACTACATGCCACTCATGCAATTTGTAATGAACACAGCAATTCGCCACTAAAGGATCGCGGGCAATAATATCTTTCGCCTGTTCCATTGATTCCGCTTCAAACAACAGCATTCCGCCGCCCTTTTGCTTCCAATAGCCTGTTTGAGCGTGGTGGCCGTTTTGAATTAATTCCTGTACAAATGCGAGATGAGCGGGGACATACCGATCGAATGTGGGCTTATCGACAATTCCTTCTTCAATTTTGACAAACCAAGGCATGAACAGTTCCTTTCGATGGATTTAATAAAGGAAATTTTTAAGGATATTTGGGGTCCGACTCAGCGCGAGACAGGATGTTACTTCCCTTACCCCTTATAATAAAGCCTAATCCGATCGCAACTCGACTATCATCATGGCGCTGACTGAACCTGGAAGTTATAAAGAAACCGTTAACCTTCCCCAAACCAAGTTTGATATGCGGGCCAATGCGGTCAAGCGTGAACCTGAAATTCAGGCGTTTTGGGCTGAGGCGCAGATCTATGAGACGCTTGCCCAAGAGAATACGGGAGAGCCGTTTATCCTCCACGACGGACCGCCCTACGCCAACGGCTCACTTCATGTTGGTCATGCGCTAAATAAGATTCTTAAGGACATTATTAATAAGTATCAGTTGCTGAATGGTCGGAAGGTTCGGTTTATTCCAGGCTGGGATTGCCACGGATTACCGATCGAACTGAAAGTATTGCAAACCCTAAAACAAGAGGAACGTAAGGCGCTAAGTCCGATCGCACTGCGGAAAAAAGCCAAAGAATTCGCCCTTGAAGCCGTCAACGATCAACGGGAAGGTTTTAAGCGCTACGGAGTCTGGGCCGATTGGGAAAAGCCTTATATCACCTTGGATCCGGCCTACGAAGCCGCCCAGATCGAAGTCTTCGGGCAAATGTTTCTGAAGGGCTTTATCTATCGCGGATTGAAACCCGTCTACTGGAGTCCGAGTTCTCGTACAGCATTGGCAGAAGCGGAATTAGAATACCCCGAAGGACATATTTCAACTAGTTTGTATGCTGCATTTGAAATGCTTACGCTATCGCCTCAATTGCAAATGCCGTTTGATTCATTCTTGGGTGAATTAGGCGCGGCTATTTGGACCACAACACCTTGGACTTTACCTGCGAATTTGGCGATCGCAATCAATCCCGATCTGGTGTATTCCGTTGTTGAAGTAGGCGAAAATAATCCAACAAAGTTTAAGTATTGGTTAGTTGCAAAAGACTTGGTTGAGTCTCTTGCGGCCAAGCTCGGCGTAACGCTAGAAATCAAAGCGTCTGCCTTGGGTAAATTGCTGGAACATTGCACCTATCGTCATCCGTTGTACGATCGTATCTCCGAAATCATCATCGGCGGCGACTACATCACAACCGAAGCCGGAACCGGACTGGTCCATACAGCCCCCGGTCACGGACAAGAAGATTATATCGTCGGTAAAAAGTACAATCTCCCGATTCTGGCACCCGTTGATGATGGCGGAATTTTAACTGAGGAAGCTGGACAATTTGCGGGCTTAAATGTCCTGAAAGATGCAAATCCAGCGATCATTGCCGCGATGCAAGACCTAGGTTGCGTGATCAAAGAAGAACCTTACCAACACAAATATCCCTACGATTGGCGTACAAAAAAACCCGTCATTTTCCGAGCAACTGAACAATGGTTCGCATCGGTCGCAGGGTTTAGAGATGCCGCATTGGCCGCTATTGAAACGGTGACTTGGATTCCCCCACAAGGCAAAAATCGCATCACTCCAATGATTGCTGAACGATCGGATTGGTGCATTTCTCGCCAACGCAATTGGGGCGTTCCAATTCCAGTTTTTTACGACACTGAAACCAATCAACCGTTGATTACTGCCGAGACCATTGCCCACATCAAAGCGATCGTGGCTGAACGTGGTACCGATGCCTGGTGGGAAATGAGCATTGAGGAATTGCTGCCCGAACAATATCGCAACGATGGCAACACCTATCGTCAAGGCTTCGACACGATGGATGTATGGTTTGATTCTGGCTCGTCTTGGGCGGCAGTCGTGCAGCAACGCGAGGGCTTGCACTATCCCGCAGATCTATACCTCGAAGGCTCCGACCAACATCGCGGCTGGTTCCAATCCAGTCTCTTGACCAGCGTCGCCGTCACCGGACAAGCACCTTACAAAAAAGTGCTGACCCATGGCTTTGCCGTTGATGAAAAGGGGATCAAAATGAGTAAGTCGATCGGCAATGTCGTCGATCCATCCGTCGTCATTTTAGGCGGAAAAAACCAAAAAGAAGAGCCACCTTATGGGGCTGATGTGTTGCGCCTTTGGGTTTCATCTGTGGACTATTCCAATGATGTCCCACTGGGCAAAAATATGCTCAAGCAACTGAATGATGCAAGGGGCAAAATTCGCAATACCGCACGATTTTTGTTAGGTAATCTCCATGATTTCGATCCGACTAAAGATGCTGTGCCTTATGCCGAATTGTCAGAACTCGATCGGTACATGTTGCATCGGATGACAGAAGTCTTTGCTGAAGTGACCGACGCATTTGAAACCTACCAATTCTTCCGCTTTTTCCAAACCGTTCAAAATTTCTGTATTGTCGATTTATCTAACTTTTATCTCGACATTGCAAAAGATCGGTTGTACATCAGTTCTGAGAATGCCCAACGTCGTCGCAGTTGCCAAACCGTCCTCGCGATCGCTCTAGAAAATCTCTGTAAAGCGATCGCGCCCGTTTTGTCTCACTTGGCTGAAGACATCTGGCAATTCATTCCTTACGAAACAGATCACAAATCAGTCTTTGCATCTGGCTGGGTCAATCTAGATTCAAGCTGGACGCAACCTGATCTTGCTGAAAAATGGACAAAACTGCGGGAACTCCGTACCGAATCAAATAAGGTTCTAGAACAAGCACGAACGGCAAAAGAAATTGGATCATCCCTAGCAGCCAAACTATTGGTTTATACTAATGATCCGGTATGGCGATCGGTCCTCAATAGTTTGAATGTGAACGATCGAGCTAATGGAAACAATGTCGATGAATTGCGCTATTTACTACTAGTTTCACAAGTTGAATTAGTGGATTCCATCGATCGAATTGCAGGCATGAAGTTCTCAACTACTACCGAAACATTTGGGATTGGGGTAGCAGATGCAGATGGCGTGAAATGCGACAGATGTTGGAACTATTCAACCTATGTTGGCACATCTGAATTACATCCATTGTTATGCGATCGGTGTGTTGACGCGATCGACGGAGAATTTTAGACTCAATCCATCGGATTTTATAAAAAGGCCCGCGAATAAAACTTGTGGGCCTTTCTGTGTGAGGAATTTACGGGATTACTCGACCAGAGACTTGATTGAATCTCCATCTATTGTTGATTTAGGCTCTTCAGATTTAGTCTGATTTTCAGGTTCGAGTTCGATGACTTCCGCTTTAGGCTTCACACTGGGCGAAACACTTGGAATCACAGTAGGAGCTTCAGCTTTTTTACCTGGACCAAATAACTTAAATGGCTTATTACGGGTTTCGATCGCAGACTCTTTCTGAGTAGAAAGCAGTGCTTTTTGGTCTTTAGTCAGTTCTAGTACGGGCGGCGAAAAGATTCCATTAGTCTTTTTAGGCGGAACGATCGGAACTGGAACGACAGGTAACGCAGGAACTACATTAGTTGTAGATCCAGAACTTGGGACAGGTTTAGAAATAACGATCGGAGCATCTGTCTCAATAGTCGAATCCTTATTCAAATCAGGAGCAGATTTATCAGATTTACGGAATCGATCGAACCAATTTCCTTTTTTAGGCACATCCGAATCGATGGTTGGAGTTTTTGGTTCAAGAGCTTTCGGCGAGTCAATGCCAGTTTTGCTAGATTTTTGATCGGTCTTAACCACAGGCGGAACTTTGTCAGTCTTCGGGATTAGCTTGGCTTTCGGTTCAACAGGTTTTGCGATAACGATCGCAGGCGAAGCAACAGAAGTCTTGACCTCTATCTTTTTACCTGGACCAATAAAAGATGGCAATTTCTCTTGAATCGTTCTTCTAGATGCCGAATTGGGGAGAGTTTCCTTGATATCAGGAGTCTCCACGATCGACGGGGAAAGCTTCTGCACTTCTTTCTGTACTTCAAGGTCAGGTTTTATTTCGATCGGTTTCGTAGGTTTCGCAATTGGAGCGATCGAAGCTTTCGGGTCTACGGCCTTCGATTCTGACGCTTTGGGAATTGGAACGATCGGAACCGGAACCACGATTTTGGATGTATCAGGAACAAGCTTAACTGGGGCAGGCATATCTACGGATTTCGTAGACTGGGCAGCAGGAACTTTGGGTTCGATCGGTTTCGGTAGAGCAGGCGGATTATAGGTCGGATCTACGATCCCTTTTGCTTGGGCGATCGAGATCTCGCCTCGGGTCAATTGTGCAAGTGGATCTTGACCACCCGGCTCATAGTTGAAAATTCGGGCAGTGTTGTTCCCAAAATTCTCAACCCGATTGCCCTTTTCATCAATAAATTCGAGTTGAACCCAATTTTTTCCAGGCTTGAAACCTTGTAAATAAGTCGGTTGCCAGCGATCGAGAAGAAAGCTCTGACCATTAACCGTAGCTTTCACCTTCCAGTCTTGAACACTATCGGTATCACTTTCCTGAGCAATCAAATGGAGGGGCGCATCAGTGACATAAAAATCTAGCAAGATTGGCTCTGCGCCGTAAGTCCCTTGAGGTTGATTATAAGTAAGGAGTGGTTTCTGGGTTTGGGGTCGGTTGTCATCAGTCTTTGTGAAAACATCGAACGTCACCTGGGCAAAGGCTCCGTCATTTTTAAACGCTTCATCCCAAGGGCTAGCCGCAAAAATCCGCACCGTATGAGTCCCCGGCTCCAAGTCTTTAAGGACAATAGACTGGCTAGCGTTGTAAATACTCTGATACGGCTGGTCATCTACGACTAGATGAAGGTGTGGGCCGAGTCCTAACGACTTATCCTTATAAATAGGTAAATCTTGAAGTTGAAAGCTGACCGTAACCGTGTTGTCGGACAGGAGTTGTCCCGTTTTTGGCGAGATTATTTTGATCTGAGGCTGATACTGGTCTAAAACTCGACCCAGATCAAGGAAGGTCTTAGGCGATGCTGTCTCTGTAAGCTGTGCAGTGGTCGTGAGCGAAGCGGCCAGCGCACTCCCATTACCCAATAAAATCTGAATCGCTAGGCCGATCGCCAGCGTTTTTTGAACCAATTTCCAAGACTGTACTGCCCACCAACGCCGTCCAACCACGGGGATCGCACTCCTTAAAAATACTAAATTTAAATATAGCTAATCAAATAAGCCAATTTGCGATCGAAAATCGAAATAGGTCAGACAAAATCAACCGATCCCAACCCGATCGCCCTTACTACTCTAATAGGTTTGCTGAACTCTGCTCAAGTTTACAAAACTTGCATGAAATCCTTATCCGCTCAACCCTTCAGCCATGAATCAATCCAGAAGCAAAATACTAGAGCCTGTGAAACAAATAGATTTACGACACATTTCTTTATACTAATTACCATTCTATCTAGCTCATAACAATGAATTAGTAGCAGATTATCCAGCTATTGTTGCGAAGTGTAAACATCACGATGATTTTCTTGACTTTTACCATGATTGTGATCGGGCAAAGTCCAAGCTGTCGGGGGTTTTGGGGATCTTGAATTATTGTCAATACTCGTTCACAACCC
>JAJAYH010000046.1 GCA_026786325.1 Alkalinema sp. CAN_BIN05
AACCTATGGAACGGAGCATTGTCCACATCAGGAACTTGGAACACATAGTTATAGGTGTTTTGACTCGCAGCGGCAACGGTCGAACATTGACCATAACGATCCTTGAGAATCTGACCAATTTGCTTCGCGAGTTCAGGATTTTCGATTTCCTCCAAGGTCTTGACGGCTAAGGTTAATTCAAAATAAAAGTCTTCAACGGGGACAAATTCCAACTGCATGACGCGCCTCTCTAACATAAAACAGATAACTTATGATTTCAGAACGGTGATTTCAGAACCGTACATCATCCTATCGGGCAAATGTAACGCAATGTATGAATGGTGAAGAAGTCCTGCGATTTTGCTGGGGATCATGTCTCTTTGTTTAGAATCGTCCTATACGCAAAAAATATTTATTTGTAGCTTGCCCACCTCACTCCCTTTAGATACTCATGTTGACAGCTAACTTTCCCTGGCTGACGACGCTCATCCTATTTCCGATCGCAGCGTCGCTTTTGCTCCCGATAATTCCTGACAAAGACGGGAAAACGGTTCGCTGGTATGCCCTGACGGTTGGGCTGATTAATTTTGTGATGACGGTTGCGGCTTTCTGTGTGGGGTTCGACTTCCACGATGCTGGAATGCAGCTCTTTGAACGCTATCCCTGGGTGCCTCAGCTTGACCTGAACTGGTCGGTTGGAGCGGATGGCCTGTCAATGCCGCTCATTATTTTGACGAGTTTTATTTCGACCTTGGCGATCTTGGCTTCTTGGCCTATTACCTACAAGCCGAAGTTGTTTTATTTTTTGATGCTCGTGATGTACGGCGGCCAGATTATGGTCTTTGCGGTGCAGGATATGCTGCTGTTTTTCCTAGCCTGGGAATTAGAGCTGCTTCCGGTGTATTTGATGTTGTCGATTTGGGGCGGGAAAAAACGTCTCTATGCCGCGACGAAGTTTATTCTTTACACCGCTGGCGGGTCGCTATTCATTTTAGTTGGCGCGTTGGCGTTGGCTTTTTATGGCGATACTGTGACCTTTGACATGCAAGCATTGATGGCGAAAGACTATCCGGTGCAGTTCCAGCTCTGGATTTATGCGGCCTTTCTGGTGGCCTACGGGGTCAAGCTGCCAATTATTCCGCTGCACACCTGGCTACCGGATGCCCACGGTGAGGCGACGGCTCCGGTGCATATGTTGCTTGCGGGAATTCTGCTGAAGATGGGCGGTTATGCCTTGATTCGGATGAATGTGGAGATGTTGCCAGCGGCCCATGCGGTGTTTGCGCCTGCATTGATTATTTTGGGCGTAATTAATATTATTTACGCGGCTCTTACGTCCTTTGCCCAGCGAAATCTAAAACGAAAAATTGCCTATTCGTCCATTTCTCACATGGGATTTGTGCTGATTGGCATAGCATCGTTTACGGATTTGGGCATGAGCGGGGCAATTTTACAAATGGTGTCTCACGGCTTGATTGGGGCGAGTTTGTTCTTCTTGGTCGGGTCAACCTACGATCGGACCCACACCTTAATGCTCGATGAAATGGGTGGGATCGGGCAAAAGATGCCGCGAATTTTCTCCATGTTCACGGCTTGTTCCCTCGCGTCGTTGGCATTGCCGGGGATGAGTGGCTTTGTGGCCGAGCTGATGATTTTCATTGGGTTTGCAACGAGTGATGCCTACTCAGTGACCTTCCGAATTGTCATGGTGATTTTGGCGGCGATCGGGGTCATTTTAACCCCAATTTATCTGCTATCAATGCTACGAGAGATTTTCTACGGCCCTGAAAATAAAGAACTCACGTCCCATGAAGCGCTGATTGATGCTGAACCTCGCGAGGTGTTTATCATCGCCTGTTTGCTCGTGCCCATCATCGGCATTGGCTTCTATCCCAAGCTCTTGACTCAAATTTACGATACTAAAACGTCGCAAATTGTGGCTCGAATTCGCGGCAGTAATCCGGTGTTAATCGCGCAGAAAGCTGAAACGACGGCGTTGGCTGAGTCGGCTCCGGTATTGAGATAAGTCTGACTTATCGATTGTTAGTAAGGGAGTGGAATGGGTTGATCTGTACGATCGGTCCATCTCAGTCCCTTTAATTTTTGCCTTATGGAGATACGATCGCCCCAATTCGCCTCAAAATTTGCAACACATCAAAGAGCCGATTTGTCTGAGGAAGCATTGAAAATGTGTCAGAGAAATCATATTCGGGCGATCGGCCTCGCTTTAGTTTAATAAACACAAAATGATTCCCATTCGTCACCATACCGAACGTGATGTTTTGCTGAGTCGGCGCAGCCATCATGTAGGAAAGGATTTGAGGAATTCCCATTTCGATATCAAAAGTCGTTTCCTTCGATTCAATCACAGCTTGCCAAAACTGATCTTGTAGAACCAAGAAATCAATTCTACCTCTGAGGATTTGGGGTTGTAATGTGCCATCCTCATCTTCGATTTGAATCGTGGTTTTGAGGGAGATCGATGCTTCAGAACGCAGATCAAACGGCGAATCGTAAAACCCCGCTAATCCTAGTAATGGCGAAATAACGATCGCATTTACCGCGCCCTCTGCCACTGGTCCTTTTCTACGTTGATAACGAAACCGATCGCGCACCTGGTTCAATACTGCGATGTCAGATTCTAATATTGTGGGCAAGTCTGTCTGCCACTCGGGGAAAAAGCTGGGGGAGTGCGATCGGCCTGCCCCAAAGTGATGCTCTAGGTCTTCTAGAGACTGAATGACCTGTGTGACCGCTGTTTGGACCATACAGCAACTCCAAATTCAGAATGACTCTACTCCATTGTAACGATCGGAGGATCTCCAATACCCGGAAAAGTCAGATCTCTACTGTAAAACTTTTAATCGATCGGTTTGTTGAATTTGGAATTGCTGCGCCCATCATGATTCCAGCGATCGCCGAAATCCCTAGAAATGCTCTAGCCGGACTACCTTCTTCGATCGTCTCAAAGTACCGCCATTTCTGATTTCACGGACGTTTCCATGATTTATCGATCGACTATTTCGGGTTTGATCTCAACCGATTAGTCCGCGCTGAGTCTTTGAATACAATGGTTTTGCGATCGATGAAAAGGTGTGTAGATCGTAATT
>JAJAYH010000047.1 GCA_026786325.1 Alkalinema sp. CAN_BIN05
AATAGAATCATGTCAAATACAGCAATGCTCAGAAATGCAATTCTTTCCACAGTAGTACTCACCGGAATGCTCACCTTACCCGGTGTGGCTGATGCCCGTCGATCGCCTCCCAAACCAAACCCGCAGCCCACAACCCAAAGCGTTAAAGCAGATCAAAACACCCCCGGCAAATTTGATTACTATTCGCTGACATTATCTTGGTCGCCGGATTACTGCGCGGCTAAAGGTGGTAATGATCCGCAACAATGCGGTGCTGGGAAGAAATTAGGATTTGTATTACATGGACTCTGGCCACAGTACGATCGGGGTTACCCACAAAGCTGCACCAACGAAGCCTTTGATCCAAAAATGCAAACCCAATTCCCTAATCTTTATCCCAGCCCAAAACTCTACACTCATGAATGGGAAAAGCATGGGACTTGCTCTGGATTAACCCAGCCGCAATATCATCAACTTGCTCAAACATTGAAAACTACGGTAAAGATTCCCAATCGGTATCAAACACCAATCAAACCGATTCGTCTGACTCCAGAAGAGTTTAAAAAAGACTTTGTTAAAACTAATCCTGGATATACAGGCAAAAGCTTTGCACCGACTTGCTCCGGTTCAGGACGATTTTTACAGGAAGTTCAGGTTTGTCATTCCCAGGACGGAAAGCCTGGTATTTGTAGTGATGAAGTACTGAAACGATCGAAAAAAAGCTGCGGTCAATCTGATTTTCTATTACGTAGCGTTCGATAAATTATAGTTCTGACCTAGTTTAAGAACAGAGATTTAATACTTAGTTATAATCTCTGTTCTTAATTATTCTTGATCGCCAAAATCCCCAAACTATTACTCAATGCCGCATCGATCGCCGTCATATCTGAACAATGTCCTATTTTTTTAATAAAAGCATGTTCCTTGATCGTCGCAAGATTGTCCGTCATCACAACCGAATCCATCATTAATCCCATCGATCGACCTAAATCACTATTACAATCGATCGGAACCCTTGTCACACCTGTGCGCTTTAGATTTGACGTAATTAAAGCCACTAATTTTTGATCGCCACCCCGTTCAACATCATCGGATTGAACAATTAAAACTGGACATTTTTTATAACTCGTCATATCTGAATTTGGAAATAGAGACAGTACAACATCTCCCCGGCTATACATCATGACGTACCTCTATTCCTTCAGCTTTTCCCGAGTTTTCTAGTAAATTCAAATCGCCCGGTTTCATAGTCTCATATTTCTCAAATGGCTGATGAATCCATGGATTATGTTCTAAATAATCAACATAGTAGTCAGGTTTGATGATGGAGCAAGATTTGTACCACAGAACAGCACTACGGACTTCTTCAATATAAAAGCCATATTTCCGATCGAGCCAAGGAATTGTCTTTTGCAACGTAATCCCAGAATCAACTAAGTCATCCACTAATAATATATGACTGCCTAAATGCTGCGTTGTTTTCGTCAAATCATCTGAAAATACAAGCGTGCCCCGATGGTCTTTCACCGATCGGTCCTCATCCCGATCGGTGCCATTTCTGCCATAAGAAGCCGTGGAGAGTATTGCCAGGGGAACATCATAAAGCCGAGCCAACACATCGCCCACCCGCAATCCACCTTTTGCTAAACATACAATTTGGTTGAATCTCCAGCCAGATTTATAGATTTTTAGCGCTAGTTGCTCGATCTTATGGTGATACTCGTCCCAGGATACGTGTAAATCTTTTAAGTCTTTTGAATTTTTATCTTCCATTTTGCGCTCTACTCTCGCTCATCTCTTGTGTTACCAAAATGATACAACGCTCTTGAAGTCTGCGGGAATCGCTCAAGCTGAAGTATCCTGTTAAAGCAGATTTCGAGGCAGATTGCTGACTTGCGCCATGACATCCCCGCTCCCGACTAAATTAACCCTTGCTGAGAAACTGGCCTATGGTGCAGGTGATCTTGGCCCTGCGATGACCGCCAATCTATTGGTTTTTTTTCAACTCTACTTCTTCACCAAAATAGGAATTCCGGCAGGGCTTGCCGGTAGCGTATTGATGATTGGGAAGATATGGGATGCGGTCAATGACCCGATCGTGGGGGTGTTGAGCGATCGGACCCGGTCAAAGAAATGGGGACGGCGATATCCTTGGATGTTAGGCGGAGCAATTCCGTTTGGGATTACCTTTGTGTTGCAGTGGGTGAAGCCGGATCTCGATGTAATGGGTTTATTTTGGTTTTATGTCGTGATGGGCGTTCTGTTTAATACTGCCTATACCGCTGTGAATTTGCCCTATACGGCACTCACTCCGGATATGACCCAGGATTATAATGAGCGCACGAGTTTGAATGGGTTTCGATTTACGTTTTCAATAGGGGGCAGTTTACTCTCAATCCTTTTGATGAAATTTGTCACTGGATTGGTTGGTGAAACAAATCAAATTAATTATCTAGCCACGAGTGTCATTGTCAGCGTCTTATCTGTTGCATCGATAATTTGGTGTGTGTTTGGAACTAAAAAACGGACGTTCAGCCATCAAGACCATAATTTAATTAATGAAGAAGAAGAATTACCGATCGCACAGCAATTCAAACTTGCATTCAGCAATCGCCCATTTCTATACGTCATTGGCATTTACCTTTGCTCTTGGCTTGCCCTTCAAATTATGGCCTCTGTAATTCTATTCTTTGTTCGGGATTACATGTTGCTTTCGTCTGATATTGCAAATAACTTAGTATTAGCGGTTCAGGGAACCGCACTAATTGCGCTTTCGTTTTGGAGTTGGTTTAGCGGGCGTTATGGTAAAAAAAATGCGTACTTTGCCGGAATGGCAATTTGGTTAGTGGCGCAAATTGGATTATTTATGCTGAAGCCGGATCAGGTGACATTGATGTATTCTCTCGGAGCTTTGGCGGGTCTTGGCGTTTCGACAGCATATTTGATTCCGTGGTCAATGCTACCGGATGTGATTGACTTGGATGAATTGAATACGGGGAAACGTCGGGAAGGCTTTTTCTATGCCTTTATGGTGTTATTACAAAAAGTCGGGTTGGCCGCCGGATTGTTTGCCGTCGGTCAGGCATTAGAACAATCCGGCTACAACGGAGCATTAACAGTACAGCCCGCTGCTGCGATCGAAGCTATCCGTTGGTCTATTGGTCCATTGCCGACAGTGTTTTTAATCTTGGGTGTGATATTGGCTTATTTCTACCCGATTACTCAGGCTTACCATGAAGAAATTCTATTGAAATTGGCCGAACGAAAACGGGAAGCCCAGACTACCACTACTCCTGAAGAAAATCCGAATACAAATCAAATGATGTAGATTTCAATCTTGACCCATATTCGATCGAATGGACGATCGGGTCCAATTGCGCCATTCACTAGCACTCCGAATCGCTAACCACAGCAACATTAGTGCAATAATTCCACCTTGCTGTGGCGCATTCACGGCAAAAATAACCAATATCACACAAAGAAAGTCTTGAGCGAAAACCGCCCACAGCGGTAATCCTCGCAATCTATAAAACCAACCGATTTGAACCAATTGCAATACAAGTGCCAATAGACCACTAATAATGCCAAGCAACAGAATAATTCCATCACTCAGATCTGTTGTTCGGGCGATCGCAACCCCTAAAAGTCCGCCGACGAGTGGGCTGAGAACTAATTCTACAAGTTGTGAAATACGAATTCCGACTCGATTTTTGGAAGCCAACAATTCAATCAATGATCCACTGACGAGAACACCCAGCAGAATTTGGGGTGAAATATTCTCCAAAATTGGTATCTTTGACCACAGATCAGAACCCGCTATGCAGCCGATCGTCAACAACGGCAATACCGATCGAATTCCTGCGGCGGCAGATACGGCTAAAACGGCTAAAATGACCTCTATCATTAATTTAATTTGTGAAAATAGTTCAGGTCATTGTAGCGTTCATTGATTGTGCGTGCCGCGATAGATAATAAATAAGTTATAAATAAGTATAGATAAGTTAGTAAATAAACTGGTTTAGGTGACTGTGATGGATCAAGCGCTTCAAACTCGCTATCAATCAGCGATCGATGATCTTATTACCGAAACATTGAAAGGGAAAATTCGGGGCACATTTCAGATTTACGATCGGATTGTTCAGGAATTTGAAACAGGAACCGATGAACTCTTTGACCAATGCCTAAGCGATCGTCGTGAAATCATTGCCCAAAACCTAGACTCTGACGACGATCTCAAACAAGCCAAAGCTATTCGCCAACAGCGTGCCCTAAAAACAATTCAAGCTGAATGGCAACGGTATCAAACCGAACAACAGAGAACAGGTGCGATCGCAGCGGCCATTAGCGAGATTTTGGGCGCAAAGCCAGATGATCAACTCGCGGCATGGCTGCACACCATTGACCCAAACCATCCCAACCGCTTGACCCTCGACCAGCAACAGCAATTGGCCACACGTCTCACC
>JAJAYH010000048.1 GCA_026786325.1 Alkalinema sp. CAN_BIN05
AAGGTACGAGATGGAGAAGTCACACTAGGAATCTCACTGCATGAATGATTCAACCGTAATTATATCCAACCCCAAAGCAGTAACTTTAAAATTAACTTATTTTTTTAAGGCTGAGTAGTTACGGCTGGAGATTAGAAGTGACAGCAACAACCAAAACATCTCTGGAAGATTGATTGTACTCACGACTAGAAATCATAATTACAGGACGACGCTTTTGGGATGAGAGATCGGTAAATGGAACAGGAATTAAAACAAGTTCACCCGGATTAAGCATTATTCCATTCCGCATCATCAATCTCATTATCCCAAAATCCTAAACTACTGGCCGAAGCAGCCAATAAATCATTCAAGTGATCTACATGAGTAGATTGAACATCAGGTTCCTTATTACGTTGAACATACTCGCGTAAAACTCGTTCAACGATCGCATCAACTAATCGATGATTTAATTGATGATTTTTATTTTGTGTCCCATTAAGAGCAATCACCTCCTCAATCAACAACGTATCAACGCTAATATTCGTAATCATAAGGCTTGACCTCAGTAACGTATTTTTCTAGCATAACAATCAAGCTCCCGATCGGTTCATTGCAGACGCGATCGGATCCATTGGTGCGCAGTTATTACCATGCAGGCGAGGCTGAGGTTTTGTAGGGAACGATCGCCCCTCTTTTTTGTTCATAAATTTCCGAAGCTCCCAGAATTGGGGTTGGGGCCAATTACCTACCGCGATCGCACCAGTCGAACCCCATTGGCGGGTGCAAGCGTCACTCCCCGACGGCGAGGCAGTTCTGGAGCCGAATTCGCCAGGGAAAACTCATAGCGAGAAAGCACTTGAGCCAGAACCAGCTTGAGTTCATACATCGCCAACGCCTCGCCAATGCAGCGCCGAGCACCTCCCCCAAACGGCATAAACTCATAAGGCGTAAACGTCCGATCGATAAACCGTTGTGGATTGAATTCGTGGGAATTAGGATAGAGATCCGATCGGTGATGCACGAGATAAATGCAGCCCACCACTATTTCACCGGGTTCGAGCTTGTAACCCAGAACCTCCACTGGCGTTTCAACCTGTCGAGGAAAAGTCAACATCGCCACCGGATGAATCCGCAATGTCTCATTACATACCGCCGTCAAATATGGCAATCGAAAAATCTCCATCGGATCCGGATTCGCCCCTAAGGTTGCCAGTTCCTGAAGCAGCTTTGTCCGCACTTCAGGGTTACGGTGAGTCCAATACAACGCCCAAGCCATCGCCGTTGCCGTAGTTTCATGCCCAGCAAACAACAACGCCATCAACTCATCACGCAACTCAACATCGCTCATCGGCTCTCCCTGATCATCCCGCGAAGAGAGCATTAACGACAGAATATCAATCCGATCGGTCCTCGATTCAGCCCGTCGCTCTGCAATTTCGAGATAAATCAGATCATCAAGCTTTTGCCGATCGCGCACAAATTTCCCCCACGGACTCCATGCTCCCCAGTCTTTTTGTAACCCAGGATAGAAAAGAACCATAGTGCTCAGTGGCGAGTGAAAAAGATCCGCAACTTGGGTCATTAAGTATTTTAAGTTTTGGAAGCGATCGCCCCCCGCCCCACTGTCAGACAACCCAAAAACCGCCTTCAGAATAATATTGAGCGAAATATCTTGGGTCACAACCCGAGCCTCAAAGGGCTGATTCAGGGGAACTGCATCAAACGCTGTGGTCGCCAATTCACCGATTAAATCACCGTAAGCCCTCATCCGGTCACCATGAAAAGGGGGCATCACAAGCTGCCGTCGCCGCCGATGCCGATCGCCATCTAGCATGATGACCGAAGCATCACCCAGGATAGGAGCCAGAATTCGGTTGAGATCACCCGGAGCCGTATAGAGACCGACGCGAGATCCGATCGTCGTATCGCGGGTCAGTATCTCCTGAATCGCTTGCGGCTGATTCACAAACACCAACCCTCCCCCAAATCCCACCACATTGGCTTGGAAAATATCGGGACAGGCACGAGCGGCAGTTTCCATATAGCCCACTGGATCCGCAACCCACTGCAACTGTTGGAGCCAAACGGGTTTTGTGAAGGGTCTTGGAAGGTGAAGTGCCTTGTTCATAATGCTCGATCGAGTGATTAGGATATCAAAGTGTTCTGCTAGCTTAATCTTAATGGATGGATAAGGGATGGGGGGAGCCGATCGCGCAGAGTTCATCCAGGTATATGGGGATGATTCGTCCGCTATCAAAGAGTTCATAAGGAACTTTAGTACGGGGTTGTTCGGGTTTGTAAAGTAGTTTGTGTCAAGTCGTTATTTCTTACATTGGGAATGTAGCTGCCAAGACATTCAGCACCGAATCCTATCAAACCTTTCTACTAGATTTCTAGATGCATAATTTATACAACACCCTAATTTTACCCCAACCTTGAATAGAGCCGATCGTTCAATGTTAGGCTAAATTGAAATCAGATTTATTACTTATATTATGTCTAGTTTACCCCAGATTACTGTTCAAGAACTCGCTGAAAAAATGGCATTGGGTGAATCCATTCAACTAGTGGATGTGCGGGAAC
>JAJAYH010000049.1 GCA_026786325.1 Alkalinema sp. CAN_BIN05
GTATACATTTGATAATTTGAAATTTGCCTTAACAATTGATCCCGACAACTTAGAATTGCAATCCCGAATGATTGAGGTTCAAAAACTCCGATCGGCATTGCAACCGACAATTCCAACAGAAATGGGATTTGAAAAACGCACTAATCCATTTTTGAGATGGGATGCGGAAGTGATTCGATCGCGGCTTGGGACTGTTAGTGATGTGGAAACCTATACGGAAGTACGATCCCGCAAGAATCGATTTTAGATTTTAGTATGGGCGACTTCTTGGACAGCTATTTGGATAACTATATAGTTTGAATATAGTTTGGACATGATTTCAGCAACTATACGATCGGCTCCTGAAATAGTGGAATCGTAAACGTCACCGTCGAACCCAATCCTTCGCCCATACTATAAAAATTAACTTCGCCACCCATAGCACTGACTAGCGTCTGAGAAATTGCCAGCCCCAGCCCTGTTCCGCCATACTGCCTTGTGGTAGATCCGTCGATTTGACTAAAGGATTGGAACAATCGATCTTGTTTTTCCAATGAAACCCCAATCCCCGTATCGGCCACTCGCACCATCATCATTCCAGGACATTCATGATTCTGAACTATAACCTTACGTCGAACAAATTCAGTCGTGATAGTCAGACCGCCTTCATGGGTGAACTTAATGGCATTGCTCACAAGGTTTAACAGAACCTGATAGAGACGTTGATAATTCGTATAAAGAATGACCGCATCTCGTGTTTGAGGCATTTGAACTTCAAAGGTAAGATTTTTGCGTTCGGCAGAATTACGTTGCGATCGGAGCAAATTCTCTAGCACCTCACTAAAATCAAGGGGGATCAAATCAATTTGGTGTTTTCCAGCCTCAATTTTGGCCAAATCGAGAATTGTATCAATCAACACAAGCAAATGCTTGGAAGACTTCATTGACTCCTCTAAAAATTCTTGTTGCTCTTTGGGATCATCAGCCATGCCGTCTAAAATTAAGTTCAAAAAGCCAATTATTCCATTCAACGGCGTACGCAATTCGTGAGAAGTATTCGCCAAGAATTCACTTTTTAAACGGGATGCTTCTTCAGCTTGACGGATCGCTTCTTCTAGAGCTTCTTGTTTGCAAACTAATGTCTTGTTGAGCTGTTCTGATTTATCAAACAATTTAGCATGGGCAATGGCCGTACCCACTTGGTCCGCGAGTTCTTCTAGAAAATCTAATTCCGAATCATTCCAACCCAAGTCCTTTCGTTCAACTCGCCACAGAACAATTAAGGCATTCACTTCATCTTGATAGCCCGTTGCGACCACCATGCGCGTATGAGCGATGCCATCGATTTCCACGACATCCGTGATCACACACCGATCGCGATCCTGCCCATCCAACTCAATAACCTCCAGAATAGGATGGGCTTCATCCAGTAAAGGCGATGGACGTAGACGGGTAATAGCGGCCCGTAAGGTCGGCTGATCCTCTAAAAATTCATCGCGGCCCTGCCAGCTTTCCTGATCTCCACTACGAAATTGAGCCTCAATCGTTACCTTACCCGCAAGCTCATCCAGAGAATAAATCGAGCAACGATCGATAACTAATGTTGTACCTAACCCATCTACAGTTTGCTGCCAGATAGTCTTCAAGTCTAATGTGCGGCGAATGCTCCAGGAAATCGGAGCCAAGAGAAGGTGATACCGATCGGCTTCATCTAGCCCCGAGGGAACCGCCAACAATGGCCGAAATTGGCCTTGCCCCTGCACAAAAATACTCTGTACTTGATCATTCGGCAGCACTATTGGACTCAGCGTGATTCGGGTATTCACCCATGACCCATTCCACCAAAACGCCCACTCCAACTGCTCTGCTTGCCGAGTTTGTACTATCCGATCGAGGACTTTCTGATAGGCCGGAAAATTGACCGGACAAAACAGCCCATGTTCCCGTTGACCGACAATTTGATTAATCTGCGGGTTAAGAGCTACGGCATCATCACTGTAAAATGATAAAAATTCGCCCGAGACCCCATGGTTAAACCATAGATTTATCATAGGAGAAGTATATTTTTCCATGATCAACGGTTGATTTTTCGGATCCTTGGTTGGAGAATTCGCATTATATGCAGAGTTTACAGGGCCGCTGTGGGATTCGGGAATGGAGGACATCATAGAAAATTCCGGGTCAACAAGGATAGACTAATCAAGATTTACTTAGTCTGCCAATTTAGGACGCAAAACGCAGATTTTCCCCAGTTTTTTACACATAAATTTTCACAAGTACAGCTTCTTTGTGATGACGATCTAACACGTATCCATTGTCTCATCGCGGGAAGGCATTACAATACTTGTGACCTTTGCAAATTCTTCAGATAGAGAGCGTATTGAATCCCCATGACCGACGTACCCGTCAGCCGCATTCGTAATTTTTCCATCATTGCCCACATTGACCACGGTAAATCGACCCTAGCCGATCGTCTCCTACAAGCGACTGGAACAATAGGCGACCGGGATATGAAAGCTCAGGTGCTGGATAATATGGACCTAGAGCGTGAGCGGGGAATCACCATTAAGCTCCAAGCTGCCCGGATGGACTACACGGCCAAGGACGGTCAGAAGTATGTCTTGAATTTAATTGACACACCGGGACATGTTGACTTCACTTACGAAGTGTCTCGATCGTTGGCTGCCTGTGAAGGGGCGCTCTTGGTAGTGGATGCATCCCAAGGTGTAGAGGCGCAGACCTTGGCCAACGTCTATTTGGCGATGGAAAACAACCTAGAGATTATTCCCATTCTGAACAAGATTGACTTACCCGGAGCCGATCCCGATCGGGTCAGCGGTGAAGTTGAAGAAATCGTCGGTCTCGACTGTAGCGACGCAATTCGGGCATCGGCCAAGTCTGGCATCGGCATCCCTGAAATCTTAGAGCGCATCGTCCAAAAAGTTCCACCTCCCGCTGACACGGTAGACAAGCCGTTGCGGGCGTTGGTATTTGATAGTTATTACGATGCCTATCGTGGAGTCGTTGTCTACTTCCGCATCATGGATGGCCTCTTAAATGTGGGGGATAAAGTGCGCTTTATGGCCTCCGAAAAAGAATACGTCATCGATGAAGTCGGCATCCTCGCGCCGCACCAAGTCAAGGTCGAAAGTCTTCATGCCGGGGAAGTAGGCTACCTTGCAGCTTCCATCAAGGCCGTGGGGGATGCGCGAGTGGGCGACACGATTACATTGGCGAACAACCCTGCCGATGAGCCATTCCCTGGCTATGTCGAAGCCACGCCCATGGTTTTCTGTGGCCTGTTCCCGACGGATGCAGATCAGTTTCCCGAATTGCGTGATGCGTTGGATAAGCTGAGCTTGAATGATGCGGCGTTGAAGTATGAGCCAGAAACCTCAAGCGCCATGGGGTTTGGGTTCCGTTGTGGGTTCTTGGGACTGCTGCATATGGAGATTATTCAAGAGCGACTAGAGCGCGAATATGACCTCGATTTGATCACAACCGCCCCATCCGTGGTGTATCAGGTCTTGACCATTAAGGGCGAATTATTGCGGATCGACAACCCGAGCCATCTACCCGATCCCCAGTACCGTGAACACATCGAAGAACCCTACGTTCAACTCGACATGATCACCCCAGAAGCCTACGTTGGCACCCTAATGGAACTTTGCCAGAACCGTCGTGGCATTTTCAAGGATATGAAATACTTGACTCCGGGCCGCACAACGCTGATCTACGACATGCCCTTAGCGGAAGTTGTGACCGACTTTTTTGACCAGATGAAATCCCGATCGCGGGGGTACGCCAGCATGGAATATCAAGTTACGGGGTATCGAGTCAACAATTTAGTGCGGTTAGATGTGTTGATTAACGGGGATCCGGTGGATCCACTCGCGGCGATCGTACATCGAGACAAAGCCTATAGCGTGGGCCGCGCATTAACCGAAAAACTAAAAGAACTGATTCCGCGTCACCAGTTCAAAATACCTATTCAAGCGGCGATCGGTTCCAAAGTGATTGCCAGTGAACACATTCCGGCCCTGCGGAAAGATGTATTAGCCAAGTGCTACGGCGGCGA
>JAJAYH010000050.1 GCA_026786325.1 Alkalinema sp. CAN_BIN05
GGTTTCAATTGTCACAACTTCAACTTTTCAAATATCGTCTTATCTAATTTGCATTAAATAATCATAAACCTGATTACAAATTCGCTAACTCGACAATCACAGGCGTATGGTCGCTGGGTTGTTCTAGTTTGCGGGGTTCAGGATCAATGGTGCAACTCAGCGTCCGATCGTATAGTCCGTCCGTCACGTAATGGTGATCAATCCGCCAACCCGCATTGCGAACAAACGAAGCCGATCGATAATCCCACCAGCTATATTGATTCCCGTCTTGGGCGAACTTCCGAAATGTATCCTGAAGCCCTAAACTCAGCACCTCTCGCAATGCCGATCGTTCTACATCCGACGACATAATGTGGGTTGCACGGGTTTTGGGATTATGAATATCAATGTCTTCAAGGGCAATATTAAAATCACCGCAAATTAGAAGATCAGGCGATCGCGTCAAATGGTCTTCTAAATACACTTTCAATAGCTTTAACCACCGAAGTTTGTAATGATATTTTTCGCTCTCAATTTCTGAGCCATTGGGCACATAGACATTCACAATCCGAACGCCATTTAATACCCCAGAAATCACCCGTTTTTGATCGTCTAGATCTCCAACAATCTCTGGTGGAATCACTCCCGCAAACCCTAAGCGCACGTCTTCGAGAGGCGATCGTGAAATCAAGGCCACGCCGTTGTAACTTTTTTGACCAAAAATATGGAGATGAAATCCTGCATCCTCGAAGGCCGATCGGGGAAATACTTCATCGGGAACTTTGGTTTCTTGGAGACAGAGAAGATCTACATCAGGATTATTCTCAAGCCATTGGAGACTATGGGCTAGGCGCGTGCGGATGGAGTTGACATTCCAAGTGGCAATTTTCATGAATGGCTCGAAAAATTCAGCTCATCTAGACTATCACAGCGATTTCTATCAGAGGAATTTAAGGGTGCTTATAGGATTTAGCGAGTTTTAGATGATTTGACGGAGCATCTGGGCGATCGCACTAGCGGGCGGACGAGAAGCCGGATTGGGATTAGTCATGTCTTGAATCAAACGAACCACTGCGGTCGCCTCTAATCCTTGCATGGCTTCAGGTCTGAACTTCCCGCCGTTTTCCGGTGTGCCATAGAAGTTCTTTGGATTCTGCCCGGTCAGTAAAAACGCTAACGTCGCACCCAACGCATAGACATCTCCCGCAGCCGTGGGGGGCTGGCTGCCGAGTTCCGGTGCAACATACCCCTGACTCGCGCAGGGCAATCCTGCTTTCCAGCCATGCCATCGAGAGAGTCCAAAGTCAATTAAGACAATTTCTTGGCCCGATCGAAGAACTTGACGACGCAGCAAATGACGAGGATGAAGATCCCCGTGTACGATCGGACTCGGCGCATTGTGCAATTCCTCAAGCACATCGCACACTTCTAATGTCAGAGCGATCGCTTGGGCTTGCGAAATTCGGCCCTGGGACGCAACCAGTTCAGCCAAGCTCTGTCCGTATATCATCTCCATTACTACCGTCTGCTGCCCATCCAGTTCCATCACATCAATCACCTGAGGAATTCCAGGATGCTGAAGGGGCTGGAGCGATCGGAATTGGGTTTGAAAGGCTGCTGCAACTTGTGGATTGCGACCCCATTTTTCATGGAGCTGTTTCATCACGAAAGTCTGGCTATTGTGCCATACCAAATGAGTCATGCTCATTGGGCCGTACCCGAGAGGTTTGAGAATTTGGTAAGCTCCCACACTATTGATCGTCTTCAATGGCTGCCCGGTCTGGGTATCGAATAACAGCTCGCCAGATATAACTGCCATTTCATCCTCCTCCAAAATTTTACTAATCCGCTCGGAGGCTAGGGCAAAGGCATCGCTACTAGCCGACTGGGGCTGACTAACGCCTAAGGGCTGGCTGGACAAGGAGGCATTGGCGGATGGAGGCGAACTGGACCTGGCCGATGGCGGTAACAGGGGTGAGATGTTTCGACTCAGTGGTGTGGATGATGTGGCAGAAATACTAACTTGAAGATTGGGGCCAGATCTGGCAAGGCGAAAAACGGATCCATCCTTTAGGGGCGATCGTGTCACGCGCTGGTTATCCATGTAGGTGCCATTGGCTCCCAAGCTCACGACTTCCCACACCGAATTTTCGTAGCACAATTCAACGTGATGACGAGATA
This sequence comes from Alkalinema sp. CAN_BIN05, assembly GCA_026786325.1. Taxonomy (GTDB): domain Bacteria; phylum Cyanobacteriota; class Cyanobacteriia; order Leptolyngbyales; family Leptolyngbyaceae; genus JAAFJU01. The sequence continues at coordinate 2,161 of JAJAYH010000050.1, forward strand.
CCACCGCGCTATAAAGTACGACATGGTTATCAGTAGACCGACCAACGCTAACTTGTGTTTCTTGATCAAAAGTCCAGCTTTGAATGGGGGTGGATTGTAAAGGGTGGAGCAGCGTTAGGGTAATCACGTCAACAGGTGGCACATGAAACAACTAGACAAAAATACATAGAATACTGAATGAGCTTTTGCCTTGGGCAAAATATCCTAGGTTTTAAGTTGAGGCTGAAATATAAATGTTACTTTATCGCCTTTCCCGAGAGAAATACGATCGCCCGGAATCAGGCGATGTTTAGCCCCAACATTCAGTGGTGAATTGTTGATATAAGTCCCGTTGGCACTTCCCGCATCTTCTACGTAGTATGCCTCACCTTCCACTCGTAGCGCTGCATGAATTCTAGAAACAATTTCTGTGTTAGGAAATCCTGACACATCAACATCAGGCGGTACCCGATCGTTGGGTTTGCCTAAATGAATTACCGATCGAATAGGAAGTTCCAGCAAAGTTTGAGTCTGAACATGCAGGAGTTCGGCTGGTTTGTGTGTGGCTAGCTTAAATGAGAACCGATCGCTCCGTGGTGCCGCTAAGTTTAGGGTTGGCATTGCAGCGGATCCCCCATCATTAGACAGCATGGGAATTAATGCCTGAGCGCTCATGGGGAACGCATTAGGCAGGTCTGCGACCATCCTCAAATTAAACCCACATTGTCCGCAGAACCGCGCGCTAACTTCAGCCGCTGCGCCACAATTAGGACAACAGGTTAAGACAGGAAGTGGCGTTAAACAAGCGCTACAGCTTTCTGCGGTGACGGGGTTTGGGTGACTACAATGGGGACAAGTGATCATAAACTATGGTACTCCTTCCATGCCCAATATGCCCTCTCCAGCCGCTTGATCCATCATCCAGATTAAGTTCCCTTGTGGGCGCACAGCAAAGGCGGGGTACTGGTGGAAATCGCTCTTGGTTGCGAAAATTTCTTTTAAGGCAGGGCGTTTGCTTTCCCCAGCGAGTAAAAACAGGACATTGTGGGCGTGATTAATTAACGGAAACGTAAAGGTAATGCGGGTTTGACCTGATTTTTCACCCACCGTAACCAGCCGATCGCGGACTTCTAACGATCGGGTTTGGGGGAAAAGAGATGCAGTGTGGCCGTCGTCACCGATGCCTAACAAAATCAAGTCAAAGGCTGGAAAGCTGCCAGATGTGGTGCCGCAGACTTGATGAATTGTGGCTTCGTACTGTTGGGCGCTGTCAGCGGGATCGTCTAAATTGGTGAGTACGGGATGAATATTCCCGGGGGGCAGTGGAACATGGTTGAGCCAAGCCTGACGGGCCATTTTTTCGTTGCTTTCGGGATGGTCGCTGGCGACATAGCGCTCATCGCCCCAAAAGACATGCAGCCGACTCCAATCAATATCGGCCAGTACTAATGCTTGATATAACGGTTTTGGAGTGCTGCCGCCAGATAGTGCAATGGTGGCGATTCCGTTTTGGGCGATCGCATTTTTCAGGATTTGAACGGTGCGATCGGTGGCGGCTTCGATCAGTTTGGGGATAGTCGGTGAGATGTGGACCTGACGTGTCATGGCTTGTCCTGATGAATTCGGGTAAGAGCTTGTATCACTTGTATCAAATCAGTGCTTTTAGGTCAGGATAGGCCAGAGTGCGAAAAGATGGCTATTTTTTTTGAAAATCTTTAGTTTGTGCGGCGATTTCGCTCTTTAGGAGCATTACATGGGGAGCATTGAGATGTCAGTGGATTTACGAGCTTCGGGGGAGAGATTGTCATTGCGATCGTGGATTTGGCGATGGCGATATTTGTTGGGGCTTTTAGTGGGGGATGTGGCGGCATTGGCCGGGGCTTGGCGGTTGGCAGTGTATTTGAATCAATTTTATATGCCGTTGCCCCCGGAGTTGAATTGGGGGTTGTTTTTGGGGCTGCCGGGCATTTTTTGGGGATTTGCTGTGGGGCTATTGGGCGTGTTTGGTCTGGGACAGATGTATGGCGCGGTGAGGGCGGGGGATTATGTGCAGGCCGGGAAGTTGGTGAGTTGGATGTATGGGGCTGGGTTGGTGGCGATATATTTTTACGATCCCCGGCTGGCTCCGCCCCGATCGCTGGTGTTGACGGCTTGGTTGGGCAGTGTGGTGGGGATTATTTTGATGCGGCTGGTCTGTTGCTGGGTGATTCGGTGGCTGGAGGTGGTGAGGTCGCAGATTAGTGTCTTTGTTGTGTCACCTGCGACCCGGTTGCCGAAGTTGGCCCGATCGATCGATCGGCAGCGGAATTACAAAGTAGTGGGGGCGGCGTTGTCTTCGACGGTGGGAAGTGCGGCCATTATCCAGAGCATTGTCAATTCTGGGGCGCGGGAAGTTTTGGTGGAGGGTTTGCCGCAGACGGAGTTGGCCTCGCGGTTATATTGGCGATTGCGGCGGGCGGGGATTACGTTGCGATTGATTCCGTCGAGTGTGGAGACGTTGCATCGGCGGGGTTTGCCGGAGATTTTTGCAGGGATGCCGACGTTACGCCTGGAGCCGCCTTTGTTGTCGGGGTGGGATTATCGGATTAAGCGATCGGTGGATGTGTTTGGTTCTGTGTTTGGTTTGATTGTTTTGTGGCCGTTGTTTGGTTTGATTGCGATCGTGATTCGGTTTGAATCGATCGGCCCAATCTTCTTTCGTCAGGAGCGGGTGGGATTGAATGGTTTGGCATTTAAGATTTGGAAGTTTCGCACAATGTCGGTGAATGCCGGGGAATTACAATCGCAACTTGAAGCCCAAAATGAAAGTCGTGATGGTGTTTTATTTAAAGTCCGATCGGATCCCAGGGTGACATCCGTGGGGCGTGTATTAAGACGACTGAGTTTGGATGAGTTACCGCAATTAATAAATGTATTACTAGGACAAATGAGTTTGGTGGGTCCAAGACCTTTGCCTTTGCGAGATGTGGAACGATTTGCAGAATGGCATCATGTCAGGCATCAGGTATTGCCGGGGATGACGGGGCTTTGGCAGATTTCGGGCCGATCGGATTTGGATGAGTTTGATGATGCGGCGAGATTAGATTTGTATTACATTGATCATTGGTCTTTGAACTTGGATATTGAGATTTTGGTCCAGACGATCGGACGTGTTTTGTTTGGTCGGGGGGCTTATTAAGGAACGAGGATTGAAACATATCAGGCACGATCAAATAGTTTGGATCAAAACTTATCTAAGTCCGATCGCATCTACCTTCTAAGCAGCCGATCGATTGTTAGAACAAATTTCCGCTGAGTTACGAATTTCAGGTAAATTCTGACGCTTAAATTCATCTAGAAGCTTAAAATAGACTAATAATCACTATCAGCTACACAAATTCCCTGACATTTTATTTTATTAGTCGCAGTGCGTAAACAATGGGGACAGAGTATTTTTTCAGGTACTTTTTCTTGTTCCTTCTCTAACTCGGTTATTTGATTTATGGGTGATTGATTTTGGTCAATTTGATTGGCTTCAGTCATTAGTATTAATCATTATTTGATTCTGACTTCAGTATATCGTGTGAAATTTACGATCGCAGCCCTAACTCCCTGAATACTAAAAAGGATGGAGACATGAATTCTCCCCCATCCTACTCAATCAATAAACCGTCTTAAACCGCAACTTGAACTTTCGCAAACAGCTTCAGAATCCGATCGGCCATTTGATTTGGGTTTAAATTATTGTCAGCCTTAGATTCTTCCGGTGTGGCATGTTCCACCAAAATGTCCTCAACTCCAATTCGAGTGACTGGAATACAAATTTCCGCATCCAGAAGAGACTCTACGATCGCACTCCCAAAACCACCCATAATGCAGCCCTCTTCCATCGTCACCACTCGACCAATTTTTTGAGCCAAGGGATGAATGAGAAGCTTATCCAGCGGTTTGACAAAGCGGGCATTAATGACAGTAGCCTCAATCCCATGTTCACCTAAAATTTCAGCAGTTTGCATCGCCGGGTAAACCATCGAACCATAGGCACAAATCAGCACATCGTCGCCCTGACGCAATAGCTCACCTTTGCCAATTTCCAACGGCTCCCAACCTTCTTCCATCAACGGTGCGCCATGACCATTTCCGCGAGGATAACGCATTGCGATCGGGCCATTGTGCTGAATCCCGGTCACAATCATCCGTTGCAATTCCGCTTCATCTTTCGGAGCCATCAGCGTCATGTTTGGAATCAGGCGCAGATAGGCAATGTCATACATCCCTTGGTGCGTGGGTCCATCTGAGCCGACAATTCCAGCCCGATCGAGACAGAAAAACACATGCAAGTTCTGAATACAAACATCGTGAATAATCTGGTCAAACGCCCGTTGTAGGAACGTAGAATAAATTGTCGCCACAGGAATCATTCCCTGCGTCGCCAGCCCAGCTGAAAGCGTCACCGCATGTTGTTCGGCAATGCCCACATCAATATATTGATCGGGAACCCGTTTTTGGAAAATATCTAGCCCGGTTCCGGTCGCCATAGCTGCTGTGATACCGATGATGCGCCGATCGTTTTCCGCAAGTTTTGAAAGCGTTTCCCCAAAAACCTTGGAATAGCTCGGCGGCTTGGGCTTAGACGATGGAGCCGCTTTGCCCGTCGCTAAGTTAAATGGGTTTTGAGCATGGTAGCCCACTTGATCTTTTTCGGCGATTTCGTAGCCTTTGCCCTTCGTCGTCGCGACATGAACGATGACCGGACCCGTAATTTTATGGGCTTCTTTAAAGGTCGTTATCAAGTCCTCTAGGTTGTGTCCGTCAATTGGTCCCATGTAGGTGAAGCCGAGTTCTTCAAATACTGCCCCCACTTTAGGCACGGCCAATCGCTTCATGCCCTCTTTGACGCGGCTCAATTCTGGCGCGAAGGGCAAATTTTTCACTTGACCTTCGATGTTATCGCTCAGGAACTGCATCGGCGAACTGAGGCGAATTTTGTTCAAATACCGGGGAATTGCGCCGACATTAGGAGAAATAGACATTTCATTATCATTCAGCACCACCAATAAATTAGTCTTCAGGTGTCCCGCATGATTAATCGCCTCAAGCGCCATGCCGCCCGTTAGAGACCCGTCGCCAATCACCGCTACACATTTGTAATTTTCACCCTTGGCTTCCCGTGCGAGAGCCATGCCTAAGGCTGCTGAAATACTGGTGGATGCGTGACCTGCGCCAAAATGGTCGAACTTGCTTTCTCCTAAATTGAGATAGCCCGATAGTCCATCTTTCTGACGAATGGTGCTGAATTGGTTATATCGCCCAGTGATGAGTTTGTGGGGATAGGCTTGGTGTCCAACGTCCCAGACGACTTTATCCCGATCGAGGTCTAAGGTCTGATAGAGCGCCAGGGTGAGTTCTACAACGCCGAGTCCTGGTCCAAGATGACCGCCCGTTGCTGCGACCGTCTGAAGATGTTTGTCACGAATTTGTCTGGCGATTTCTTGAAGTTCTCGGATCGACAGTCCGTGTAACTGATTAGGATGGGTCAGTTCACTCAGATGCATGGGATTCCTTCTCTTGCTGTTTTTAACTGGATAAAATAATGTGACCAACGCTAGAGAGTTGCAGCGTCTGAAGGGGCATATACTATCCTGTAATTAACTGTAGTTCATTGCACAGGTTTATACGGATAGGGGTTAAGCATCTTGACATACTTAGACCTATGTTCACTGAATATGTGCAAAGTTTGAAGCAGTATCTAAGGTAGTTGTAACTAGAATTTGAAAGTGGCGGTGGAGTCTATGTTGAAGTTTAAAACGTTAAAGTTTAAAAGCAGTGCAACGGTCCGAATCGGCCTGACCTGTACGATCGCGGCCCTAGGCATCCCGTTAAGCATCCCGTCTCCAGCCCAAGCAAATCCTTACAACGCCTGCGCTAAAGATTTAAGCAATGCCAAGCTGGACCAAGTTTCCATTGGTAAGGGCTGTGCTGAAGCCTTGCATCCCGATACAGTTGGAACCTGCGTGGCACGAATTACCGGGCCAACGGTTAATCCCATTACAGCGGTGTCGGCCCTCGATGCTTGTCGTCAAGTTCGCCGCCCTTTGGAGTTAGCCACCTGTGTTAATGACATTCGTAATTCTGATGAAACGCAAGCTCCGATGATGGATGTTTTGGATGCGTGCCGTCGGAGTCTGTTGCCAGAGCGCTTTGGTCAATGCGTTGTCGGTTTCCGCAATGCGCCCCTAGAACGCAAGATCTCTGAGGGTCTCGTGACTTGTCTGGATGCGACTGACTACCGTAAAGATGTGATTTTGAGACCTTTAAGCGACCTGATTAATCCTTACATTCCCGCTCCACAGAGTAGTTCTGTCCAAGTTACTCCGGTTCTGCCAACCATTCAACCAACGCCGCAAATGTCTCCAACGCCTAAAATATCCCCAACGCCGCAGTTGTTCTAGGGTCCAAATCTTCTCGGAGGTAACTACAGTTTTTCACAATCTTCCGATCTAGAGTCCGATCGAAAGATTGTGAAAAACTGTCCGGAATATATCTGTGAGTGCTGGTCTGTAGCTATGTATAAGGAAAAAATTCCAATAAAAAAGCAGCCCCTACCCGGTTTGGACTGCCCTTGTGCTAGACAATTAGCTTCTCAATCTATTCTTATAATCTCTCAAAACCTAAAGAGCAACATCCACCTTAAGGAAGATACTTAAAAGTATGATTCTTGCAATGGGGTGAACCCGCCTAACATTCTCTAGTTTTCGCTAATTCGTTGCCCGACTGCGATCGCAATTGCCACCGGGTAAATTTTATGCTCTTGGATTTGGAGTCGTGCTTGTAAAGTTTCTAGGGTGTCATTGGTTAAGACTGGAACTGCTGCCTGCATCACGATGTCTCCACTATCCACCTCCGTCACCACATGATGAACGGTGCAGCCCGTGATTTTCACGCCAGATTCAAAGGCTTGTTCGATCGCCTTGCTACCCTTAAAACTTGGCAACAAACTAGGGTGAATGTTTAAAACTCGATTTGGAAAGGCGTGAATCAAAACCGGGGTGACAATTCGCATCCAACCCGCCATCACCACCCAGTCCACTTGATAGCTCAGCAACACTTCAACGATCGCTTGATCCAATAATTCCCGAGTTGCGAATTGTCGATGGTCTAGACAAATGGACGGAATACCTAAGCGCTTTGCTCGCTCAACGACCGTTGCCGTTGGATTGTTGTAGATCAGAATCGGAACTTCGGCGTTCAATTGGCCGGAATGGATGGCTTGAACGATCGCTTCAAAGTTACTACCACTACCGGATGCCATAATTCCGAGTCGGATGCTTTGATTTGCTATTGGATTTACTGTTGGATGCTCTGAAGGTCCACCGATCGGACGAATAGGTGGTGAAATTAAGGCATCTTGGTCCCAAGTCGTCATCACTAAAAATATTCCTACAAACTAACAACAAGACCAACAATAAGACAGTGGACGTGTCTATTGAGGATATATTGAACTAGCCTGATTCCATGCCACCATTCGATCGATGTTTTAATTCCTATGTCTTACGCCGTTGCCACATTTTATAAATTTATTGCTCTGCCTGATTGCGAAATGGTCCGATCGCAGATTTTAGAACACTGTCAGCAAAATAATATTTATGGCAGCATTTTACTGGCTCAAGAAGGTATCAATGGCACGGTTTGTAGCGATCGTATTCACCTCACAGCGTTTATTGAATTTTTGCGTCAAGACCCTCGTCTGTGCGATCTCACCACAAAAGAATCAGAAAGCGATCGTGCGCCCTTCGATCGGTTAAAAGTTAAAGTGAAGCCCGAAATCGTTACATTGGGTAGACCTGATATTAATCCCAGCGATCGAGCCGGAACTTATGTCAAACCCCAAGATTGGAATGCCCTGATTCAGGATCCAGACGTATTGGTGATTGATACACGAAAAGCCTTTGAAGTCTCTACGGGAACGTTTGCGGGCGCAGTTGACCCCAATCTTGACTCGTTTCGGGAGTTTCCAGGTTATGTCGAAACAAATTTGAATCCCACGCAGCACACAAAAGTTGCGATGTTTTGTACGGGGGGAATTCGTTGCGAAAAAGCCTCAGCCTATATGCTGTCCGCTGGGTTTGAGACGGTTTATCATCTCGAAGGTGGCATTTTAAAGTATCTCGAAGAAATAGACCCAGAGGAGAGTCTTTGGGAAGGCGAGTGTTTTGTATTTGACAACCGGGTTGCCGTGACTCATGGCGTTCATCCGGGAACCCATGCGATTTGTGTGGCTTGTGGTTATCCAGTTTCATCCGACGAAATGCGATCGCCTCTTTATCAACCAGGGTTATCCTGCCCAAATTGCTACGATGTCTTAACTGAGACTCAGAAGCAACGAAATCGAGAACGAGTCAAACAGCGCCAGCAAATTAAGGCCAATAAACTGATGCAGTCTACACACCATTCGTAATCGCCAAGCTTGATAGTTAAGCCGTTGTACTCTGTCCGTCTAGCCAATCTAAAATTTGGCCTAACTCTGAAATTGACACGAGTCCGTATTGCCATAAAACCATGGGCATTAGGCTGGGGGTTTTGTGGGCTTGCTGGAATGCGAGGGCGATCGAGTCTGAAGATAACGACAGGTCGTCTCGTAGATAGCGCATTAGAGGATGATTGGTTTGCTCCATTAGTATCGGTCCCTCCCGAAAAATAAGACTTGTTATAAAGGTACTGAGGATCTGAAGCGATCGAATCACTCGCAAACTGCCCAGTGAATTATTTCGACATCAAAATTGTAAAAACGCAATAAATCAAATTCTAACTAAAGGATTTATTTATTGGTGTCAGTATCTTGCCTTACATTTCTGAAGTCGGTGGCTTTTTAGTTGATTTATTATCTTTAATTCACAATTTAGCCCGATCGAATGATGTTTTATGAACGGATTTAGGTTATGCCTCTGGATTTAAGGCCCAAAACTATCGCAATTAACAAGCTCGGCAGCAAAATAATCCCCAAGGCAAGCCGATCGCTGGCCGCAATATTCAGCGCAGGCATCGCATATTTAATCACAAGTGCCAGAACCGTCGAACCTCCGAATAATTTTGCGATCAAGACGAGACGTTCTGGGTTGGAATCGCTGGATTTTTCGATCGGGAGTTCAGGCATGTCGTATTTCCGAGGTGAGAGGTTGTAGAAAATTGGAATGGCAGAGATCAACTTTTAGGAATTCAGTGACATCATAGAAGAGTTGCACAAATAACAAAGCACTTAACGGGTATTTATGACTTCAGTTTCCCCTACTCCTGACATTTTAGAGTCTTCATCCGATGAGGCTAATGCTTTAGGTACGAACCTGAGCCTTTTGGATGCCATTGAAGTGGTGATTGATAGCTTGGATACTGGGAATACGGCGCTTGTTAGTCACGGAAAACCTGGACATCTCTGGAAATTTCAGTATGGCAGTGTGGAAGTTTTTGTCCAGCTTACGGGCAGCAGTGGTGAGGATGTCCTGACGGTTTGGGCTGAGGTGTTGAGATTGCCCGTTAAAAATGAAGCGGCTCTGACTCGACAGCTCTTAGAACTCAATTGGGCTACGACCTTTGAAGCTCGGTTTGCGATCGCTGATGGTCAGGTTTCCGTAATGACCACTCGTAGCGTCGAAGATTTGTCTGCGGCTGAAATTTCTCGTGCCATCACGATTGTGGCAGGTATTGCGGATGAGCATGACGATCGCCTTCTCGCTGAATTCCCTGCGGCTTAATGTCACGCAATGCCTGGAGACTTCTGCCGCTTTCCTGTGCCAATGGGGCGACCCAAATGGCGATCGATGAGGCGATTTTTCATGGGGTCGAGTCCGGGGAAAGTCTGCCGACGCTGCGGTTTTATCAGTGGGATCCGATCGCTATTTCCCTGGGCTACCATCAGCACAATTATCCGAATCATTGGAATGGTCTAACATTTTTAGGCGCGCCCGTTGACTTAGTTCGGCGACCGACGGGCGGGCGGGCTGTTTTGCATCAAGGCGATTTGACCTATGCGGTGATGGCATCTGGTTTTGCTGATAATCGAGCCGAAAGTTATCGCCAAATCTGTGAGTTTTTAATTCAGGGCTGGCGATCGCTCTCTCATAATCTTTCCTATGGAAACGCAGGGCGCGGCTATATTCACAATCCTGATTGCTTTGCGACGGCGACTGGTGCAGATTTAGTTTTACCAACGGGGCAAAAACTAATTGGTAGCGCCCAAAAACGATCGGGCCAGACGATTCTCCAGCACGGTTCTATGCGGTTAACCCCAAATCTTGAACTGTTTGAAACGGTGTTTGGTGCGATCGATCGGATTTCTAATAATCTAGAAATGCCGCCGATCGATCGAATTATGGATGCTCTAGTTGCTGCTGCCGAAACTTGTTTTGATGCCAGTTTTTCGGTGGGTTCTTTAAGCGATTTAGAAGAATCTTGGATTCATCAAAATTTACCGAGTAATTAAACAGAGTAATTAATAAGAACAAACCACATTAGTATTTGTACAAAATAAAAAGGAAGCCGATCGACGACTTCCCTCATTCCAAGCAATCTAAAGATAGATTTGTCTTAAATATTACACTGTAGCTAGCTCTTTTTCAGGACGTTTGCTGTTACGAATTCCTTCGATCGCATCCTTATAGTCTGGCGCATTAAAAACAGCCGAACCCGCAACAATGGCATTGGCTCCCGCTTCCAGGACTTGCCAAGTATTGTTTCCCTTTAAGCCGCCGTCTACTTCAATCCAAGGATCCAAACCCCGTTCATCGCACATTTTCCGCAGTTGCTGAATTTTGGGAACCACTGATGGAATGAAGCTCTGACCGCCAAAGCCAGGATTTACACTCATGATCAATA
>JAJAYH010000051.1 GCA_026786325.1 Alkalinema sp. CAN_BIN05
TGCCAAACACGACCGTTTCACCACCGCGAATAATTCGTGACACTAACCAATTTGGACTTCGCTTCAACCTGATTGCGGGCTTGCTCAACTATGAGTTAACTCATCCCATTTGATTCATGCAGGAGGTCTAATGTCAATCCAGTTTTCTGGGCGATCGTCTCTAAATCTAGGACATCAAGAAGCTGGCGAGCAATAGCGATCGCTGCCTCTCGCTGCCCCCTTTTTTCTCCCCTTTTTTCTCCCCTTTCTTCCCCCCTTTGTTCTCCTTGTTGTTCAGCATAAAGAATTGCATTAACGCTGTCATGTAGGGCCATTGATTGCTGCTCTAATGTGTCCAATTCCTCACGACTCAACTGGCTCTTTCTGCTACCCGAAATGCATGTTCAAGAGCTGGCTCCTGTTCCATTGAGCTTTGGACCGATTGAAATTTATTTGCATTTCTTAGAAAATAGATCCACTTGTCACTCAAACTCTCAAGGGCATCCAAACTTTTTTTGAACTTTGGCAACTCAATGAAGACCAGTTCAATATCATCACAATAGCTAGTCATTTCCTCCTTCTCTCGCAACGCAAAGGTCGAGATTACTTTTTGACTTTGAGGAAACATCTCAAAATCTATAATCGTCAGGGCAATTACCGGACTCAGTAAAGTGTAGCCGTCTCCAATATCTAACTGTGTTGCATAGAACTTGGCAGCATTATACAAAACTCGTTTTTCAAAACCCAATACATTCAAAACCTGCATTTCAATGATCACAGTGGTCCGATCGTGCAGCTTTGCCTTCACATCTAAAAAGGAATCTTTTACACCCTTAATTCGGGATGACTGATAGGGATCAATAATTTCCAGATCTACGATCGTATTCTCACCTTGATACAAAATTGCATTCAAAAAACTAATCAAAATATCAGTGCTCTGCTGAGAACCAAATATCTTTTTAAATGCGAAATCTGTTTTAGGGTTAATGAACATGACAAAATCAATAGGAGATATAGGCTAGAACTATGATTATTTTATCATCCCAAATCCAACATATCCTCTCTCAGATTCATAATTAAAATTCATCATACACCGATCGCCTCAAAACTCTCTTAAGGAATTGTAAAAACAATCCGTTTGGCCTGCTCCTGAATTATATCGGTGACTTTTCCCAGAGGAAGACCATTACGCTTTTGCCGGAATTGGCTTGGATTAAACTGATGTAACGAACCGTATTGCCCACTTTTACTTCATATAGTTCGCCGCCACCGTAGTCTGCTTTTTTTGTAAACTTTTCAGTGAACTGTTCTTTTAAACTGGTTGCCACATCCGAGGCATCTTGATTAGAGATTAACGTATTTCCCTGTGGAGAAGGTTTTACATTAAAGAAAGGCGCTGGATCATCTAATAGATTCGCATCGGCATCAGCTTCAGCCTCACCAGGATTTAGTGCCTTTCTAAGTCCTGCAATTACATCTGCAAATTTTTGAGATTCTGCATCCAACTTAGAGGCATCTTTTGCATCAGTTGTAGCTTTCTTTGGATCAACCTTAGATGGATCTGCACCTTTGTCACTAGGCTTATCGGACGTGTTTTTTTCAGGCTTCTTCTCGTCAGGCTTCTTCTCGTCAGGTGTCTTCTTCTCTTCCTTTGGCAGTTCGGCTGGGATTTCGGTTGATTTGATGACGATCGGATTAGTGGATGCGACTGTCACCTTCGGCAGTGTGGGCTTTGTTGCGGTAGTGACTTTGACCTTGGGCATAGATTTCACCAAAACCTTATCACTCAAACGTTTGAGCTTGACAGGTTCGGCGGTTTCTTTGGGTTTGACCTGAGTCTGACTGCTCAACGGTACAAATAGCAGTAACCCGTGAAGACCTAAGGCAGTGAACAGAATGGGACGAAAAGCATTCTTAAGCCAGCCTAGAACGATCGGTTGTTTGACTTGTTGAAAGTCTTCTGATTCTTGCTTTGTATCGATCGGTTTGAGATCACCAGGTGTGAATTCAAAGATCGGATTTTTAGTTTCAGGTGGTGGAGTAAGTTGGGTCATGGTGGGTACTAATGAAGGAATGATTGAACAATAGTCTTAGATAACAGATTGAACAATACGGAACTGATTTAATTCAACAGAATTAACCAAATTGGCCTGAGACATAATCGCGAGTTCGGAGTTGCGCGGCCTGTTTGAAAATGACCTCTGTCCGATCGCATTCCAGCATCTCGCCCAAATACATAAAAGCAGTGTAATCAGAAAGACGGGCTGCTTGCTGCATACTGTGCGTCACAATTAAAATTGTTACCTGTTTTTTCAGTCCATCCATCAAGTCCTCAATATTTCGGGTTGCAATCGGGTCTAGGGCAGATGTCGGTTCATCAAACAGAATCAGTTCCGGGTCCGTTGCCAATGCACGGGCAATGCAGAGACGTTGCTGTTGACCGCCCGAAAGAGTAAATGCCATATCTTTGAGCCGATCGTTCACTTCATCCCAAAGGGCCGATGCTTTTAATGCTTCTTCAACTTTGTCCGCAATGAAAGATTTATTCTTCTCGCCCCGCACCCGTAACCCATAGGCGACATTTTCAAAGATACTTTTCGGGAATGGGTTGGGGCGCTGAAACACCATACCGACCCGCATCCGCACTTCGATCGGATCGATGCGCCGCGATAAAATATTCACTTGGCCATCTAAAACTATTTCGCCCTCATAGCGATTTCCGTCATACAGATCATGCATTCGGTTAAAGCATCGTAACAACGTCGTTTTTCCACAGCCCGATGGACCAATTAAAGCGGTAATTTTGTTCTTAGGTAGGACAAGATTAACGTTCTTAATGGCTTGTTTGTCGCCATAGTAGAAGTTTAAATTCGAGACTTCTACCTTAGGAGGAGCTTGAGAGACTGTGGAGTCTATGTTAATCATGATGCTTTCAGAATTGAGAATAAAGAGTTGAAAATTTAAGACACTACTACCATTTCAGGTTTTTCTGAATTCGATAGCGTAAATATATGGCGATCGAATTCATCATTAGCGTCAAACTGAGTAGTACAATTCCGGCGGCAGCGGCATTCACTTGAAATTCCGGTTCTGGTCGAGAAACCCAGTTAAACATTTGAATAGGTAGAACCGTAAAGGGCGCTTTTAACCATTCAAATGAGATAAAGGGGAAGCCTGACTGGATGGGGGAGTCGGGTAGAAAGGCAATGAAAGTGAGTGCACCTATTGTGACTAGAGGAGCCGTTTCACCGATCGCCCGTGATAAGCCGATAATCACACCCGTGAGAATATTGCCAAAGGCGTAGGGCAATAAGTGATCGAAGACCATTTGGGATTTGCTTGCACCCATGGCATAGGCAGCTTCTCTAAGAGAACTGGGAATAGCTCTGATTGCCTCTCTTGTTGCCACAATCACTACAGGCAAGACCAACAGCGCTAGGGTTAATCCCGCCGTTAGAATGCTTTCTCCAAGGTTGAAATAGTATTTAAACAATCCCAACGCTAGGAGTCCGTAAACAATAGATGGTACTCCGGCTAGATTCGTGACGTTAATTTCAATTAGAGCTGAAAATTTATTTCGTGCGATATACTCTTCCAAATAAAGCCCTGCCCCAATTCCCACTGGAACGGCTGTCGCTGCTGTCACCAACATGACCAAACAACTTCCCACTAATGCCGCTAATACCCCTGCCAAACTGGCTTCTGGATCTGCAAAAGATGTCAGGAATTGCCAATTCAACTTGGGAAATCCTTGAATAAATAATTGTAGAACTAGTGCGATCAGCGTCATGAGGGCGATCGCAATTGAGAATATCCCCGCGACGGCAAAGAGATTACTCGAACGCTTTCGTTGAAGAACCGATAATTGAATAGGTGAAAGAGGAGTGGATGATGGTGAGAGAGAAGTTGCCATGAGACGAGTCCATTATTGAAATAATACGAAAAATAAAATAGCAAGAACTATTGGTAGTGTTCGCTAATATTGTTCGCGGTAGTGGCGTTTTAACCAGTGACCGATCGTGTTAAAGATCAATGTCATTGAGACTAAGAGAAAGCCCACTGCAAAAATTGTTTGATAGCCAATCGAAGCATGGGGTAAATCACCCAAACTCACCTGCACAATATAGGCTGTCATAGTTGCTGCTGAATCCATGGGGTTAAACGAAATTTTTGCCTGTAGCCCCGCCGCAATAGATACAATCATCGTCTCGCCCACAGCACGAGAAATACCCAAAATATAAGAAGAAGACACCCCAGAAAATGCAGCAGGAAAGACAACATTCCAAGCAGTTTGTAACTTTGTTGCGCCTGCGGCATAGGAGCCTTCTCGCAATTCGTCGGGGACCGATCGCATTGCATCTTCGCTCATGGAACTAATCTGAGGAACGATCATGATCCCCATGACTAGACCTGCTGCCAACATATTAAATCCTGGCAAATCGGGAAATAAAAGTTGCAATAGTGGCGTGACAAATAGTAGCGCAAAATAACCATAAACTACCGTTGGCACACCGGCTAGAATTTCTAAAATTGGCTTTACCCAAACTCGTACCTTTTGTGAGGCAAATTCACTTAGAAATAATGCGATCGTTGTCCCGATTGGAATTGCAACAAATAAGGCGATCGCACTTGTGGTTAATGTCCCACAAACCAATGGCAAAATTCCATATTTAGCCGGTTCAAATAGTGGTGCCCATTCAGTTCCCGTGAAGAACTCCCAAACCGAAACAGTCTTAAATAGTCCGATGGACTCTGTACCTAAAATCACCATAATGGCGATCGTTACTGCCACGCAAGAAAATGCACACAAAAATAGGAGCGATTCTATGAACCGTTCCTTCAACCGTCGAATCACCTGTTTCCGGGGAGGAGCAGCGATCGCCTCTGAGAGAGAAGAAATTGCCATGACAATAGAGTACGTTGTTAGGAAATCGAAAAGATTTGGATCTCGAAGAAAACTTATTAAGACTATCTCCGAAATCCAAAATCCAAAACTAGTCTTTTGGCTGCATATTTGCCAGATCAACAATCTTCAAGTTAGTCGGCTCTTTCCCATTAAATCTTGTTCCTGTCTTGCCTTCAGCGAGATGTTTTTTACCTAAATTGTAAATATAGCCAGGAAGAGGCAAATAACCAACTTTATTGTTAATATCCGTTGCACCATTTAGGTATGCATCAAGGAAGGTCCGTAAGTCACCATTGTTCTTGAGTTTATCTGCATTTACATAAATAAAGAGTGGACGAGACAACGGACGATAGCTCCCGTTGGTCACATTCTGTAAGCTTGGTGCAACACCATTAACGGAAAGTGCTTTCAAGCGGCTCTTGTTTTTTTGATAATAAGCAAACCCGAAGTAGCCCATAGCATTTTTGTCACGAGATACCCCTTGGATTAACACGTTGTCATCTTCGCTTCCGGTGAAGTCTGTGCGGCTTTGTTTTGCTTTACCGTTGATGGCTTCGGTGAAATAGTCAAAGGTTCCGGAGTCAGCGCCCGGTCCAAAGAGGTTGAGGGGTAAATCTGGAAAACTGCTGTTAGCATCGTTCCATTTTTTGATGCTGCTCCCGGTATCCCAGATTTTTTTCAGATCACCAGTGCTGATGTCATTAACAGGATTGCTAGGATTTACAACAATTGTTAAGGCATCCATTGCGATCGGAATCTCAATAAACTTGATTCCTGCGTCACGACAGATTTTGAGTTCTTTTTCAAGAATTGGACGGGATGCATTCGAGATGTCAGTCTCGCCTTTGCAAAATTTCTTAAAACCACCACCTGTTCCTGAAACGCCAACTGTCACCTTTTTACCGGAAGACTTTTGGAAGTCAGACGCGGCACGTTCAGTGAGGGGGAAAACGGTGCTGGAACCATCGGCTTTGATTTGTGCTTGTGCAGCAGATGGAAGGCTAGAGACAGCTACGATCGAAGCGATCGCACTAAGCATCAAAGAAGAACGGTTAAACATCTTGGAAGCCATAATTAATGTGAGCTACGTATTTAGATAGACAGTAAGAAACTATGCAGAACGACATGAATCAAGATGCACAAGCTGAAAAAATCACTGATATCCAGGTATTTCTTACACGCTTAAATGATACAAGTGCGAGATTAAGCTGCCATCATGTCAACCTATAGATTTGGTAAAGAAAAACCAGGAAAATTGTTATTTCATTAATAGATAGTTAAGGCGAGAATATCATTGATGTCCTAGGAAGCAGATGCCATTCGATCGATCTTTAATTTGATTAAATCTTAAATAGAAAAGCGATCGGTCCTGGATTTCACAAAACCGATCGCTTGTGGTTTAGTTGGCTTGTGATGTGCTCCCTTTGATTCTTCTATCTCGCAGCACTCGCCAGACGTTCTCGACGGCGCGATCGGCCTTCACCCATCGATAACAAAGCTCGGTTATCGATCGCAGTTGTAGTCCCAAA
>JAJAYH010000052.1 GCA_026786325.1 Alkalinema sp. CAN_BIN05
CCCATCCCTCCCATTCCCGCGCCATTCAAAACATCGGCGGAATCGGCAATGTCACCTACCTACCCGCTCGCAATGCCATCCAAACCCCCATTTTAGGCTGGGACACCGGACCAGGGAATATGTTAATGGACTTAGCCATTACTCAATTCACCAATGGAAAACAGACCTACGACGCAGATGGCACTTGGGCCGCAACGGGTGAGATTTGTAATGAATTAGTAACCCATTGGCTAACTCAACCCTTCTTTAGTCAAGCCCCACCCAAATCCACCGGACGCGAACAGTTTAGTGCGGCTTATTTAGAAAACTGTCATCAAGATGCGAAACCATTTTCATTAATGCCCCAAGACTTCCTCGCAACCCTCACCGAACTCACCGCCCGATCTGTTGCCCAAAGCTACCAACAATTTCTCCCCGCATTGCCTGATGAAGTCCTGTTGTGTGGCGGCGGCAGTCGGAATGGCTATCTAAAATCCCGAATTCAAGCCAACCTGCCCAGCGCCCAAGTCCTCACCACCGACGAAGCCGGAATCAATGCCGATGCCAAGGAAGCGATCGCCTTTGCGGTCTTAGCCTACTGGCGGCACTGTGGGAAATTCGGCAACCTTCCAGCGGTCACGGGTGCGACACAATTCGTACTACTGGGAGAAATTCATCCCATTGCCGTCTAATCTCCCTGTGTTAGCATAGGCGCGGATTCCGTTGCGCTTGTCGATCGGACAAAATAAGCCTGTGACCCATACCTTTTTGCTAGAAGCTGGAACCTGGAACCTTCAAGGAACTTGGTTAGACAAAGAAACAATGCCCGTTCCGGTTAAGGGCAGAATTATTATTCAATGGGGACGGGATGACTGGTTCAACATGGTCACACGCCTCGTTTTTGTCGATAGCGATCGGGAAAAGATTGAATTTCAATACCGGGGTCGGTTTGACACCGGAAACCAACGATATACTTATGTGCTTCAGCATACCGAACTGGGGCGCGTCGAAGGCGAAGGCTGGATTGCACCAGAATCGATTATTCAGCGCTATTGGGCCTTAGGCGATCGGCAAAGGCGGAGTGGCTTTGAGACCTTATATCGAGTCGCCGACGATCGCTACCATTTCTCCAGTGGCATCATGGCCGGACATTACCTCACCAGCGCCCTAGAAGCCATCATCGAACGCGCCTAGAGAATATACTTAAGAAACATACTTAGAAAACTAGCCATCTATAATCCTTAATTTTCCAGACTCTTCCGTCGATACTAGATAATACGGGTAAGGAAAACTTTCCCATAGCCCAATGCGCCCCCAAGCCTCACCGCCTACATTCCCCTGTAAATCATACCTCCCGTTCCTGCAATGGTTCCTCCGATGTCCACGCCTGATACCAAACTCGAACTACTCAACGATCGCTATCAAATGCTGGAGCTGATAGGAAAAGGGGCCATGGGACGTGTGTACAAAGCCCGTGACATGAGGCTTGGTGGGGCACTCGTGGCCGTGAAAGTACTGTCTAAAGGACTACTCAGCGATAAAATGTGTGGTAGATTTCGGACTGAAGCTAGTATTTGCGCTCAGCTTGGTCAAAAAAGTATTCACATCGTCCGAGTCAGCGACTATGACTTCGACAGCGACGGCGTACCCTACTACGTCATGGAGTATTTACAGGGCGATGGTCTGAATGAAATTGTCCGAAAACAGCCCCTAGAAATCCGGCGTTTCTTACCCATAGCCCGTCAGGTATGTCTAGGATTACAGGCCGCCCACCAAGGCATTGATGTCGATGGTGTACTCTGCCCGATTATTCACCGCGACATCAAACCCAGCAACATGTTGGTCATGCAAGACCAGAGCCTCGGCGAATTGGTCAAAGTATTAGACTTTGGGATTTCTAAAGTTCTCCAAGAAGACGCGAACCAAACTAGTACCTTCATGGGCACGATGGTCTACTCGTCTCCCGAGCAAATGGAAGGCCGTGAACTAGATGTTCGATCGGACATTTACAGTCTCGGCATCATGATGTTTGAGATGCTAACAGGCCAGATTCCGCTTCAAGCCGAAACCCACACCTTTGCCGGATGGTACCGCGCCCACACTACTCAGGTTCCTCGGAGCTTTAAATTAGCCCATCCAAGTATCAATCTACCCCGCGCCCTAGAGTCGCTAATATTAGCCTGCCTTGCTAAGGAAGCCTCTCAACGCCCCCAATCAGTTGTTGAAATTCTCAAACGACTAGAGCCATTAGAAGAGCACTACAGCAGCTCCAGGCAAAGCATACTCACAAGCCCCGGCACTACTCCAACAGCCACAGCCCCCGTTATTCCACGTCAAACAGGCACTATTGAAGACTCGAATTTATCGCCTCTGCTAACCATGTCCGTGGTAGATGAGTTGTACCAAAACGCCTGCTGGCCGAGGGATAAACCCACCAATCAACTAATCACCTTCACGCGAAGTTTAGAGATTTGTCAAAAAAGATTGCCATTGGTTTGGGCGATGCTGCCTGACGATGAAGTACAGCAATTGCGAGATCACTCAATCTTGACTCGCACTTATAAGAACATGATCTGCCTGCCTTCACCGCACCCGATGGCATTGTGGATGACGGCCCTTTACAATCGTGTCGGACATACCGATCGATCTGCCCGCTGGTTTCCGCAGTATTTGGATTTAGCCACAGCTCAGGGTC
>JAJAYH010000053.1 GCA_026786325.1 Alkalinema sp. CAN_BIN05
GCAAGCGCAGTTGGAAGCGTTGGCGGCTGAAACTGAAGGGTAAATCTTGGAGGTGGGCGATTAATCCTGATGCAATTTAATTTATGTCGCTTCCGATCGCGATCGGAAGCGACCGCATAATCATTTGAAGCCTTATTTTCTATACGACTAACCAGCCAAAAATATCTCCCACAGTCAACTGAATCGCTGCGGCAAATTTAGGCACGGGAAGCATGTTTTTGGGCTGATCAAACATTTTTACCGTACCAGCTTCGTCGTAAACAAAAATACAGGATTCTTCTGGATCAATCAGCCAGCCCATCGCACTGCCATGTTCGATGCAGTGAAGAATATTGCGAATTACCTTGGTTTGGCTTTGGTCCGGCGACAGAATTTCAATAGTCCAATCTGGTGCGATCGAAAAGATATTTTCAATCCGTCCATTTGGTTTACGCGGAATCCGATCGTCCCGAAACACAGTCACATCCGGTACTACCGCCCGTCCCCCAAAGCTACAACGCAACTCCGGAAAGGATCTTCCTGCTGATTTGAGGTGCGCATTGATGATGGTTACTAGCTCTCCCTGTAAGACACTGTGTTCTCCTTCTGGCATAGGTTTTTGTAAGATTTTTCCATTAATAAACTCACTAGCAGGCTTGGTATCAGGCATTGCTAGAAACGTTTCGAGGGTGAGGGGTTTGATTGGCGTTTGTACCATGGATTTTTGCTCCATTCTCTATGACTCAATTTAACGCAAATATTAGGTTCACCGATCGGCCTGCCATACTAAAAGAACGTTTTGCCAAAAGTTCTTTTAGTATGGTGAATGCCATGACGATCGCCCTTGAAATTCCAAAAGCAGATAATTTACAGCGCTTAAACCTTGCCGATTATCTGGCCTACAACGATGGCACAGATACAAGATATGAATTACTCGAAGGAGTGCTAAAGCCGATGAGTCTGGGATCTGTTAAACACTCCAAAATCATTCGGTTTCTCGATCGGCAGTTTGACCAAGAAATTCAACGATCGCATCCAGAGTGGATTATTTTGGCAACCCTGATGGCGGTACAGTCTCCTCATGGACGACGTTGGGATACTTCACGCATTCCTGATCTATTCGTGATGCCCGTGTTTTAGAAGAAGGCCGCTATACGAACTATCGGTATGCGCCTCAAGAACCGATCGTCTCCACCATTTTTCCAGCACTCGAACTAACCACTGCACAAGTATTGATGATCTGAGGATTCCCTTACATTCAGCAGAATTCCCCCTTCGGCATAAGATGAATGCAGCCTTTATGTCCCGATCGTCCCATGCCCGACGCTGATCTTTTCGCAGAACAACTTCTTACTTTGGCCAAACAGGCCGGAGCCGAAGATGCCGAGGTGTTTCAATCGCGGTCTCAATCTCGCCCAGTTTCCTTTGAAGCCAATCGCCTCAAACAGCTTGAAAGTACTCAAGCAGATGGGACAGCGTTGCGGATTTGGAAGAATGGTCGTCCGGGATTGATTGTGGCGTACGGGGAAGTCGAAGCTCAAGCCTTAGTCGATCGGGCGATTACCTTAAGCGATCTCAATGAATCTGAAGATCCTGAACTCACCTCGGGAACCCGGAAAAGTTACTCTGATGACGGCCATCAAGTCGAAGTTAAAACCTTGCTTGAATGGGGAAATCAAGCGATCGATATTGTGCGGGATAAGTACCCGGATGTGGTGTGCGGTGGTGGTTGGGACTGTGAGACAGAAAACACGCGCATCGTTAATTCTCGCGGACTAGATTACAGCTATCAAGACACTACAATTAGCGGCTATCTCGAAGCTTCTTTAGTGAAAGGCGATGATTTTTTGACTATTTATGATGGACAAGCGACTCGTGATTCGGTTTTAGATCCCATTGCGATCGTGGCCCCGATTTTGCAGCGTTTAGACTGGGCACAGCGTAATAGTCCTGCCCCAAGTGGCCGATTACCTGTTTTGCTCACGGCCAAGGCGGCTGATTTACTCTGGGGAACTCTTCAAGCGGCGCTGAATGGAAAACAGGTTCTCGAAGGTGCATCGCCTTGGAACGATCGGGCTGGGGAAGCGGTTTTGGCCTCGAATATTCATCTGAGTCAAGACCCGAAGAGTGGTCCCTATGGTTGTCCTTTTGATGATGAGGGCATTGAAACCCGTGCGATGAATTTCATTGAGGGCGGGCGGTTGAAGCAGTTTTTTCTCGATCGTAAAACAGGACGGGAACTGGGAACCCCCACGACAGGTAACGGCTTTCGGAATTTAGGCAGTAATCCGATGCCGGGATTATTCAATTTTATTGTGGCGGGGGGTGATACGAGTTTTGAGGATTTAGTGCGATCGATCGATGACGGAATTATTTTGGATCAGATTTTGGGCAGTGGACCTGGGATTTCAGGAGATTTGTCGGTCAATGTGGATTTGGGCTATCGGATTGTTAGAGGCGAAATTGTCGGGCGAATTAAGGACACGATGATTTCAGGGAATGTTTATCAGACCTTAAAAGATGCAGTTAGATTCGGGAATGATGGCGAATGGAGTGGATCCTGCTGGACTCCTTCACTGGTAGTTGATGGGTTCTCTGTAGTCGGGAAGACATAGTGAATAAGTCTATTTCCGCTATTCTAAATGAGTCAGGAATTTTTCAAAGTGTATCAACGTGAACTCCGCATCGTTTAGCAAGATGTGGTATCGTCCGTTAGCTTGGATGAATTTCCGGCAAATATTTCTGGTGTGTAATTAGGTAGTGAACATGGCTATTCAGTCTTTAAAGGCAATTTTGATTGCTCCAGTTTTACTGGGTGCTTCTGTAATTCTTTCTGTGGCTCCGGCACAAGCAGAAGTTTCCGTCGCATCGTTGGCTCAAGAGTCTAACGATATGGGCGCGGTAACTTCCGTTTCTCAGCTTTCCGACGTTAAGCCAACTGACTGGGCATTTCAAGCTCTCCAGTCCTTGGTCGAGCGCTACGGTTGTATTGCGGGCTACCCCGACAAGACCTATCGCGGCAACCGTGCGATGACTCGTTATGAGTTCGCGGCTGGTTTGAATTCCTGCATGGATCGCGTCAATGATTTGATCGCAGCATCCACCGCTGACATGGTGAAAAAGGAAGACATCGCCACCCTTCGTAAGCTTCAAGAACAGTTCGCAGCAGAACTCGCTACCCTTCGCGGTCGCGTTGATGGTTTGGAAACTAAGGTCGCTACTCTTGAGAAGCAACAGTTCTCGACCACTACTAAGCTTCGTGGCGAAGTGATTTTTGCACTTGCTGGTGCATTGGGTGAAACAAAAGCAACCGCAGCTGGTGGTGGCGGCGTGGCGTTAGATAAACAGACTACTTTCAGCGATCGGGTTCGTCTTACCCTCGCAACCAGCTTCACTGGAAAAGATACATTACTTACTCGTCTTGCCGCTCGCAACGTTCCTAACATGGGGACTGCGATCGGCAGTAACATGGGTCGTTTGAGTTTTGGAGATGGACCAGCAGTAAGTGGTAGCACTGACAATGGTATTTCGATCGACAAAGCTTACTATCGTTTCCCATTGGGTAATGCTCGCGTTACCGTTGATGCAACGGGTGCTGAGTTTTACGCCAACATGGAGAACTTTAACGGTCAGTTGGCAAGCGATTCTACCGGAACCATTTCTCGCTTCGGTCGTTTCAACCCTATCTATCGTTATGCACAGGGTGGTTCCGGTGTAACGGTTAACTACAGCTTCACCCCTCAAATTGGTTTCTCCGCTGGTTATCTTGCTAAAAATGCAAGTAATCCAGTTGCTGGAGATGGTTTGTTTAATGGTGGTAATGCAATCCTCGCTCAACTTGAGTACAAGGCTTCCAATAACTTGGGTCTAGGCTTTACTTATGTTCGTGGTTACGATCGTAACTCGACACCTGCTGTGCTTCCAGCGGCTCCAACCGATCGTCCAGTTGTTTCTGGTGGTACTGGCAGCACGTTGTCTAACCGTCCTTTTGGCGACGTTGCAACGACTTCTGATAACTTCGGTATTCAAGGTTCTTTTAAGCTAAGCAACGCCATTAACTTGGGCGGCTGGGTTGGTTACACTAGTGCTAACCGTGAAGCTTTTGGTGGTGGTAACGCGAGCATTTGGAACTGGGCTGTTACTCTTGCTCTTCCTGACTTGGGTAAGAAAGGAAACTTGGCTGGTTTGATCGTTGGTCAACAGCCTAAGATTACTTCTGCAAGTGCTGGTGTTGTGCCTGCTGGACGGGAACGTGACTCGAACCTTTTTGTTGAAGGTCTGTATCGCTATCAGTTGA
>JAJAYH010000054.1 GCA_026786325.1 Alkalinema sp. CAN_BIN05
CCCGATCGGTTAATTCCAACCCTCTATATCGAGCTACAAACTCAACGATACCGCGCCGATCGTTGACTCCACCTTTCTGAGTTTTTAATACCGTAAGACCTATCCAATTTGTGCTTGTGATGGTTTTCAACAACATTTGTCGATCGGTCTTTTTGCGTTTTTCTGGATATTGAGTTTGAATTAAATACTCAATATCGCCCTTACTATAGGCACTATATCTCGATCGCATTAAGGCTTCAGCCGTGGGGGCAGTGGCTTTCCCACACAAGTATACGTCACAGCAATCTAGATAACGAACTTGGCTTCCACAGGGACAAAACGGCTGTAGCAACATAAATCAGCTCTGAATGACGGTCTCTAAACAACTATAATAATAAGGGTACAATTTATTTAAAATCTTAGAGTTATTGATTTGTTTGTTGATTTTTTAAAATTTCCCCCGAGTCCATTACTAGTCTCACAACAGTTTCTATGGACACTCGGAACTGAACTTTCTATCGTGGGCCGGGGTCGGATTCCGAACAATTGTGCCACGCTAGTCGTCAGCAATCATCGCAGTATTATGGATCCGGCAATTCTGATGTCGGCCCTTAATACTCCCATTCATTTCGCTTGCCATCACTACATGGGACAAGTGCCACTAATGAAAGAGCTGATCGACCAACTAGGCTTTTTGCCCTTAGACAAACCTAAACAGCCGCATACTAATTTCTTCGATCGCGCTAGTCGTCTGCTACTCAATCACAAAACTATTGGGATTTTTCCCGAAGGCGCGCGTCCCATGGTGAAACCCACAACTCCTAATTCCATTGATAAATTTCAGCGGGGATTTGCCCATTTAGCCCTGCGAACTCCCGTGGAAAATCTAGTCATTTTACCCGTTGCAATAGCAGCCCGTAATGAACTGAATACTAGTTTATTTCCCGTGCGTTGGCTACAATCATTTGATCCATCAGAACCACTATTCGATCGACCAGATTGGCATCCCTTGGTACTATATGGTCAAGTCAAAGTGAGCATTGGAACGCCTATTCCCGTGAGCTTGACCCAGAAGCCCAATTATCATGGGCGGAAAGCACTGCGCTGGATTACGGATCTGACAGAACAATGTCATCAGGACATTCAACAACTACTGCAACAATCATTCTAGACCGATCGTCTAAACTAGCTTATCTTACTCAATCAACTCATGGCAGCCAATCAATTCATTCACTTCCTACCACCCCAAAATCCCCAACCCAAGTTACCTTTATTTGTCTATTTACCAGGAATGGATGGCACCGGGAAGCTTCTCAGATCTCAAATCCCTAGTTTAGAACGATCGTTTGATATTCGACGATTGTCAATTCCTGTTGATGACTTGAGTAATTGGGATGAAATGGTAGTGAAAATTGCTGAATTAATTAAGGGTGAATTGGCCACGGAATACCCCAAACGTCAACTATATCTCTGTGGCGAATCATTTGGCGGATGCCTTGCGTTAAAGCTCACAATAGAATTCCCCGAACTCTGCAATCGGTTAATTCTTGTCAATCCCGCATCGTCTTTTAAACAACAAGCTTGGATCCGTTGGGGATTATATTTTACGCCCCTATTACCTGCAAGGCTTTATCCATTGTCTTGTATGGCATTACTGCCTCTACTTGCGACTCTAGAGAGAATAGCCGTAAGGGATAGTAATGCCTTGCTTAATGTCATGCAATCAGTCAAATTCAAAAGTGCAATGTGGCGAGTTTCATTACTCGATCGATTTGATGTCGAAATTCAACAACTCGAGAAAATCACTCAACCGACCCTAGTCATTAGTAGTGGAAGCGATCGGTTATTACCATCCAAAGTAGAAGGAAAACTGCTGACTCAAAACATTCCAGGATCACAGCTTTATTTAATTCCTGACGGCGGACATGCAGTGCTATTGGAACGAATGATTGACCTCCATGAAATTTTACGAACTTGTGGATTTTTACCCTCGAACCAGGTAAATCAAAGCTCCACTGATCTGACTGAATATTCGATTTAAACAATTCGATTTAAATAATAAACTCGTGACTCACTGAAATCCTAAATCTATCCCGGTGCCATTGTGAACTTGCGCAAGTTTTTCATAATGGTGCGCATGGGCAATCAGTTCTTGGGCCTCGGTATCACTAACCTGGCTAATGACTTTTCCGGGGACACCTACAACGCGGGATCGGGCTGGCACATCTTTAGTCACAACAGCACCTGCACCGATAATACTGCCCGATCCAACTCGAACGCCATCCAGCACTATTGCGCCCATACCAATTAAGCAACCGGATTCGATATGGGCACTGTGGATAATGGCGCGGTGGCCGATGGTCACGTCAGATTCCAGAATGGTAGGTTGGCCGGGATCTCCGTGGAGAATTGCCCCATCTTGGATATTGCTCCGATCGCCAATGAGAATAGATTCCAGATCCCCGCGTAGAACCGCCCCATACCAGACACTTACGCCAAGGCCGATACTGACGTGCCCAATGATTGTGGCATTGGGCGCGATGAATGTGGCATGGGATAAATCAGGGGGTTGCCAATAAGTTGGACCGGAATTACTAGAAGGACTGGAGTTTGCAGGAGGCATGGTGATTCGGGGAGTTTGTGACAAATTGATGGAGGAGGAATATTGCAACAAATATACATCGCTATAATAATGGAGCAACTCAGATATTCTTAGATATTCTACGAGTTTGGCATCCTCCTGGAACCCGCTTAATATCCTCTCTATAAGTTTCAGATGATATGAATAGTTTTCTCTTGCAATATCCGATCTATGGCGCTGAGATTTCTTGTCCGCATTGCCGACAAATTATTCCAGCCCTGACTCTGACGGACACCTATCTATGTCCACGTCATGGTGCATTTGAAGCGGATCCTAAAGCGGAGGAGCTAGTTCATCTCCAGTCGGGGCGACATTGGCGATTATGGAAGGATGAATGGTATCGCCAACATAACCATCCTGATGGCATTCGATTTGAAATTCACGAGGCACTCGATCGGCTATATACCCAGGGCTATCGGGCCACAAAGGTAATTATTGCAGCGCGCTATCAGGAGTTGGTGAGTACCTATTTAGAACGCAGCACACCTTGGCGGGAGTCTTTGGATGTTCAAATGCCAAAGCTCTATGGACTTCCGGTGGAGTTTAGTGTTGAAGCATCAGTCGAGCCTAGGTGGGATGTGATTAATTTTGATCTAGAGAAGGAGCCGGGTGCGCCAGTACGGTATCCTTATTTTCGACTTTTGGAGTAAGGCTTGATGCTGCATCATGTGTCGATTCGGACGGCGGACATTTTTAAGTCGATCGCGTTCTATGAACAGCTTGGGTTTCAGGTGAACGATCGGTTTACGGCAGGTACCACCTTGGCCTGTTGGATGGAAGGATTGGGAGGACGATTAGAATTAATCCAAATTCCTGAACCTAAACCTGCTGCCGATGCTTTCTTTGATGAACATTATGTCGGCTACTATCATTTGTCCTTTGATGTATCAACGATGGGCGTTGCTGAGAGTTTGCTAGATTGGTTAACGATGTTTCAGGAACGATTGAGCACGATCGGTCAGCGGGCGACGGTGTTGCTGGATCCGCAGAAACAGCAGATTGGCGCTCGGTGGTATGAGGTGGCGTTTTTGGCTGATCCCGATGGATTGGCGATCGAGTTTTTGAGATTGTTGAATTGAGAATCTAGTCCAAATCAGATTGGACCTGCTGCCAAAGTTGACGATTCAGAACTGCCGTCGGTGTATTGAATTTTAATAACATCACTGTTGTTCGACCGATCGCACTCAAACCTCGAATGCGTCCTCGATCGAGTTCAAAATGGTCTGCCCAGACCTGCGACCGGGGATCAAATAACCGGGTTACATCCCCCGTCAGTGGATCAAAACTCGTTAAATCGGAACCCTTAAGACGATTACAAGACAAACAGGATAAGGCTAATTTCTCAAG
>JAJAYH010000055.1 GCA_026786325.1 Alkalinema sp. CAN_BIN05
CCTTAGTGGCGACTGTGTTGATGGCCTATGCGTTTGGCATGTTTGTCTACTTGGGCCGAGATGTGATGGTGCGGGTCTTTTATGCGTTGGGCGATAGTGATACGCCATTTAAAATTAGTATTGTGAATATAGGGTTGAATGCGTTGTTTGATTATCTTCTATTACCATTTGGAGTGCAGGGTTTAGTGTTGGCGACGGTGAGTGTGAATGTGTTGTCGTTAATTGCACTGACGTATTTTCTAAATCGTAAATTGAATGGTTTACCTTGGCGATCGTGGGGTGTTTCGATCGTGGGCTTAACGATCGCCAGTTTAATTTCAGGTGGGATTAGTTATTGGATTCTGACGCTGATGCAGAATTCACTTGGAACTAAGGGATTTGTGCCGTTAGTGATTGAGTTATGTGGTGCGGGTGGTGCGGGGTTGTTGGTGTTTGGGGCGATCGCCTCTCAATTACGAATTCCTGAGGTGACAATGTTTGGCGAACGAATTCAGGCGAAATTGAAACGATAGGAGCTTATAATAGTAACTATTCTTAATGCAACGTCATGGTTTCCTATGGAGTCATCACCATGACCAATGCGACCTCTTTGCCTTACATTATTTATCCTGAGACCGATGGATTACCCATGGGCGAAACTGATGCCACTCGGGATTACCTGTTGTACTGTGTTGCTGTTCTAGAAAACTATTTTCAGAGTCGGCGTGGGGTATATGTTTCTGGGAATCTGTTCATTTACTATGAAGAAGGTGATCCTAAAAAAGTCGTATCCCCTGACGTATTCGTCATTTTTGGGGTGAATCAACGTAAACGTAAAAGCTACAAAACCTGGCAAGAAGATCATCAAGTTCCGCAATTCATTCTTGAAGTCACGTTCTACACTACCCGCAAACAGGATGAAGTTGCTAAACCTGAACTCTATGCCCGACTTGAAATCTGGGCCTTTAAAATCTTGATTTTTGACTTGTTTAAGACTGTAATAGACAAACATATTGCCGCCACAGAACCCATCCGATCGCATCTGTAGCCAAGGATATAGGGTTTCTATTAGCAAGTCCATTTGCAACTTGTGTCGTCCGGTCTCCATTTTGTCTCCATCAGAATTCGGAAGGTCGGCTTGGGTGGGTGGGAGTGCGATGCCCAGTTCAAGGAGTTCCTTCTCTATTTCAGTCAATTCTTGGGATGACATTAAAATCCCGGATTTACCGTCAGTGCATTGCTTAATGGGGGATTCAATCATGAGTTCTGTGGGAGTCATGGTAGTAAACCAATTAAAGAACTAATCTAAAGTCTAGCTCAGTTATCAATTTATTGATCTGACTTTACTACGATGACGACTTCGTAATTGTTTCATTCATAATCGCCATAATGTATTTCACATAATGTATTTTTACAATGTATAAGTGAAGTTTTCAATTAACATTCCCGGTGTCCAACGGGTGTCGATCGATCGGCGATCGTAGGATTCCACATTAGGAATACATTCCTGAGTGTCAGTTAACCCGATCAGATTTTCGCCCCAGAAACTATAAAGACTATCATCAAATCTTAAATGTTCAATTGGAGCCACCAATTCACCGCCCTCAACCCAAAAACAGGCATATCGTGTCATCCCCGTTAGTCGTCCTTGGGGCCGATCGCTCCAGTTCAGATAATGGAGATTTGACACATAGATTCCGGTATCGAGCTTTGACAAAATATCTGCAACCGCGATTTCGCCCGGTAAAATTTCCGGTGCCCTTAATTCTTCACCTTGGGTCGCGCCATTGCTCATTAGTCCATACTCCTTGGCAGTCCGAGATGAAATCAAAGTGTTTTCAAGCCGACCTTGATTCAAAATCGTCAATTTTTCGGGTGCAACTTCGCCTAATTCATTAAACCGAGGAACGGTGCCTCGGCCAAAATTTTCAATTAAGTTTAATTTGTGGGAAAGCTGCCGATCGCCTTGACGCATGGGCAAGAGCCAACTGCCACCTTGCCGTAAATCCGCCTCACTAACTCCTCCCCAAGACATCATGGGAATCAGTTCAGCAACTGACGCCGGAGCTAAATAGGTGCGATATTTGCCCCGATCGAGTCTTTTGGATGGACGGCTTTGACGACGGAGTTGGAGACGGGATTGCTCCAAATTCAGACGATAGGTATCGGGATTCCAAATAGATCCAGCATAGATTCCCTTCACTGCCTGACCTAATGAATTGAACAGCGAATAATCTAATGAAAACGCCTCACTCATAAACCAATGGTACTGCCCAACGGAATCTCCGTATGCCCGCACCGACCAACCTGCACTGTAAATTCCGACAAAATCCAAATCCGTGATGCTCGAAAAAACCCCAAACAACACCTCATGGGGTTCTAAAAGCTGGCCATTATGAATTGAATCACTCGTACTATTTCCCTTAGGTTCGACCAGATAGGGATTTTCGGGAAGTTGGGGTATTTCGTTGCGCAGATCTACGACACATGTTTCAATCAAAGCCCGATCGTACTTCCAGTCACCCGATAGCGGAAATTCGCGATAACTACTTCGCGCATTGGTAATCCAAGTTAAACGCAGACTAGCCTCCAAAATTTGGCCCGTCTGTCGCACTTTCGATCGATTAAACCGACAGAATTGGCTTTGTTCTGCCATGAGTGACAAGGTGAATTGTTCTTGTTGAGTGCGCAGCGTCGCCAAAAAATCAAGTGTCATTTCAAATGCGATTTCCAGGGTCTCTACACCGGAAAATCCTGAATTATCGATCGGTTTAGAAGAGTTTCCTATGGTCGATTGAGGATCAGGAACTGTAAACATTACGCATCACCTCCAAACACTTCTATATCGGTAAATACCGCCACCGGAGAGGCATGTCCGACGGTTATTAATTGATTAGGTTCGCCTTTCCCGCAGGATGGAGTTCCGTAGACATTCCACGAGGCCCGATCGCCCACGCCCACCAAATTGGCCCAAAACTCAGGCGTTGTGCCTCGGTAATTTGGATTTTTAACCACTGTCGTCAGTTGACCATTCTCAATTAAGCGACCATATTCACAGCTAAATTGAAACTTATGACGTTGATCATCAATTGACCACGATCGGTTGGTTTCCATGTATAC